>CAMFPD010000223.1 GCA_945971355.1 uncultured Lachnobacterium sp. | reverse complement strand
TTTTTTTGAAAAACATATTGACTCCTACGTTACGTAATAGTTTAGAGTATAATTATCGAGAGGAGGAAATACCGGTGAAGACAGTAAATGAGGTAAGTAAATTAACAGGAGTGAGTATACGCACTCTTCAATATTATGACACCATCGGACTCTTAAAACCAAGTGGATACACGGAGTCTGGATACAGGTTGTATGACGATACATCCTTAGAAAGGCTGCAGCAGATTTTACTGTTTAAGGAACTGGAATTTCCATTAAAGGAAATAAAAGAAATCATAGATGCTCCTGGTTTTGACAGGAACAAAGCGATAGAACAGCAGATTGAATTGCTTACAATGAAAAAAGAGCATCTTGAGAATCTTATTGATTTCGCTCGAGGAATAAAAATGTTAGGAGTGAATAAAATGGATTTTACAGTATTTGATACAAAAAAGATTGATGAGTATGCCAAGCGTGCCAAGGAGCAATGGGGTACATCACCAGAGTATAAAGAATTTGAAGAGAAGGCAAAAAATTGGACAGACAAAGATCAAGTAAATATGATGAATGATTTTATGAACATTTTTGTCGAATTTGGCCAGATGAAAGCAATGGAGCCTTCGTCGGAAGCAGTTCAGTTACAGGTAAAGAAGTTGCAGGATTATATTACCGAACACTTTTACAACTGCTCAACCCAAATCCTAAGTAGCCTGGGCAAAATGTATTCTGGAGGTGGAGAATTCACAGAGAATATAGATAAGGCTGGTGGAACAGGAACGGCAGAATTTACGGATAAGGCTATTCAGGTATACTGTATGAAGTAGAAAAAGGAGGAGCGTCAGATGAGGGCGACGGTACTTGTTGACAATATTAAAAATGAAGAATTAGAGGCAGCAGGCGAGTGGGGGCTGGCTATATACATAGAGCATGAAGGGAAAAAGATTTTGCTGGATACGGGAAGCAGTGACTTGTTTGTAACCAACGCCAGAAAGTTGGGTATTTCCTTGGAACAGGTGGATTTTGCCGTGCTATCCCATGCACACTGTGACCACGGTGGCGGTATGAAAGAGTTTTTTCAGGAGAATTCCCAGGCAACCATGTATTTGCAGAAATCCTGTGGAGAGGATTGTTACTACAAGAAACTTTTTGTACGCTCCTATGTAGGGCTTCCTAAGAATATCTTGAAAACTTTCCATAATCGCATTACTTATGTGGAAGGGAAAAAGGAAGTGTGTGATGGGGTATATCTGGTGCCTCATACCACAAAGGGATTGGAGAAGCTTGGAAAACGGGACAATATGTACCGCAAGACAAAGTGGGGACTTCGGCCGGATGATTTTTCCCACGAACACAGTTTGGTAATAGATACAGACAGCGGGCTTGTGATTTTTAACAGTTGCTCCCACGGTGGTGCAGTGAACATCATTCGAGAGGTGCGGCAGGCATTTCCTCACAAGGAAGTGTATGGTTTGATAGGTGGTTTTCATTTGTTTGGAAAGCCCGCCGACTATGTGCGTCAATTGGGACAGGAGATTAAGGATACGGGAATCTCGTATGTATGCACTGGGCATTGCACAGGGAAACACGCTTACAAAGTGTTGAAGGAAGAGCTGGGTGATACCTTGCATCAGTTACAGGTGGGATTGGTGATAGAAGTGTAAGGAAGTGCTTTTGGTAAAATGCTATAAATCATATACTTTTTTTGGTATAATGAGCATGTAAAGGAGACTCTGATATGAATAATAATGCCATTGGACAGTTTATACAATCGACTAGAAAAGAAAAAGGTCTTACCCAAAAACAATTGGCGGAACAGATTAATGTGAGTGATAAGACAATTTCAAAATGGGAGAATGGCTTCTCTACGCCAGATACCACAATCCTTTTGGATTTATGCAATGTGCTTGATATTTCAGTTAATGAACTTGTTTCTGGAAAGAAAATTTCTCCAGATGATTATTCAAAGAACGCGGAGAATAACATTATTAATTTATTGCAGGAAAATGTAGAAAATAGAAAGCAATACATTTTCCAATATATACTGGGAACGGTTCTGTGTGTTCTGGCAATTATTCTCAATCTTGGAATGACACAATCTAGTTTCATGTGGTATATTGATTTGCCCTCATTAGTTCTTCCGGCATGTATATGTATGGCTGTTGTTTTGCTTAGTGGCAAAAAGACAAAGCTGGAAAAAATAAAATTGGTAAGAAAGACAGTTTTGCCTTCCGGGTTTATAGTTAGCTTGTCGGGATTTATCACAATTTTAGGCAGACTAGACAATGTGGAAATCATTGGCGCAAACCTGACAGTATGTGTGCTTGCGCTTTTATATTCAGCTATAGCATATATCGTATTGCTGGTTGTGGAAGGGCATATGGAAAACGAAGGATAAAATTTTTCAAAAAATTTCTTTGCAAAACATGTATTGACAATTGAAAATACCAGTGCTAATATAATAGAAAAATTTAGCATAGTAAACCGTTGAAGCGGAGATAACGGCAATGATGCCTTTACAGAGAGCCTGAGGTGCTGAGAGTCAGGTGAGAAACAAGTTGTCAAATGGACCGCGGAGGGCGCAGTCAAATGGATATTTATAATTCCAGAGTATTCTGCGACGTTGTAGGCAGACGTAAATTGCCGAGGATATGTTGGTATCCTGCTAAGGGCACGGATTAAACCGTGAATTCAAGGTGGCACCGCGGATAAAGTAGATTATTCGTCCTTGACAGAATGAGAGTATTATTCTGTCAAGGGCGTTTTTTGTTGTATAGGACATTACTTCGTAATTCAGTATAAAATGCAGACAAGAGACATTTATCTGGCAGATGACTTGAGAATTTTGGAGGTTATGATTATGAAAATTTCACCTACGTTATCAGAAGTTAAACAAATTGCAGAAACTGGGAAGTATGATGTACTGCCAGTAAGTCTTGAATTATTTTCGGATTTTACGACTCCGATTGAAACAATGAAGATTTTACAGAATGTTTCTACACATTGTTATATGCTGGAATCAGCACAGGCAAGAGAGTCTTGGGGACGATACACGTTTCTAGGGTTTGATCCAAAGCTTGAGATTACATGTATAGATGGAGATATGAAGGTTGGAAATGTGGCGGTGAAAACAGATAATCCATCGGAGTACATTAGGCAAATTCTATCTGAATACAAAAGCCCAAGATTTGATTATTTACCTTCATTTACAGGTGGTCTGGTAGGATATTTTTCATATGATTATCTGGGATACAGTGAGAAAACTGTAAAATGCAAAGTAGAGGATACAGAAGATTTCAAAGATGTAGATTTGATGCTTTTTGACAAGGTTATAGCATTCGACCATCTTTGTCAGAAAATTATTCTTATGGTGAATATGTCCTTGAAGGATCCGGAAACAGGATATAGAAAAGCTGTTGTGGAGTTAAACCAGCTTAAGGATTTGCTCAGAAACGGTGAAAAAAAGCAGGATATGAGCGGAAAATTAACTGGGGAGGTAACACCACTGTTCAGTAAAAAACAGTATTGTGAGATGGTGGAAAAAGCAAAGCACCACATTCATGAGGGAGATATTTTTCAGATTGTTTTGTCAAACCGATTGAGCGCACCATTTGAGGGAAGTCTGTTTAATACCTATCGTGTACTAAGAACCATTAATCCTTCACCATATATGTTCTATTTCTCAGGTACAGATGTAGAAGTTGCCGGTGCCTC
>CAMFPD010000222.1 GCA_945971355.1 uncultured Lachnobacterium sp. | reverse complement strand
TCTCAACCTCCCGGGTATGAACCGGACGCTCTAGCCAGTTGAGCCATCTCGCCATCTGTATCGCACTGTTCTGTATTTATCAGCGACAGCTTGACCATATTATCATGTCTATTTACAGTTGTCAACAACTTTTTCAAAACTTTTTTTATTTTTTTAATTTTTTATTTTTTCATCTCTCCACTCATTGATTCTTTTCTGGAAATAACCTGCACTCCACGCCCCCTCATCAGCAAGTATTTCATTTACAGAATCCATCAATTCGCAACATATAATGAGGATATCATACACTCGTTTGTAGTATACATCTTTGCTCTCATCATAATGCTGTTTTATATCTCCACCCAATCTTGCTACATCATTATTTATGAAACCACAGACTGACACACAGGAAATACCAAATGTATTTTCTGTTTCCATTATACTCATGGATTGCATCTTCCTACATTTAATAATATCGATTTCTGTATATCTATATTTGGCTAACCATTTCTGAAATGCTTCTGTATTTCTTTTCTCCATAATTCCTTCCCCTTGAATAATGATAGTGAAAACATTATACCACATTCTATAGTACTTTTCATTGTCTTTTATTTTTCTTTTTATATCTGGTATTATACTTTTTTATTATTTTGGTATTTTACACCATACCAACTATGCACTACAATGCACGTTAGAAAAAGTGATTTAAAAAAGGAGATAATTATGAAAACCAAACAATTAACTATAACTGCCATGTTTATAGCTCTTACTTACGTTTTTACAAGCTTTATTAACATCAGACTTCCTATCGCAGCAAATGGTGGATTAGTTCATCTGGGCAATGTTCCTCTTTTTATTTGTGCTATCCTATTTGGCAAGAAATCTGGCGCTGTTGCCGGCGGAATCGGCATGGGACTTTTTGATTTGCTCTCAGGCTGGACATCATGGGCTCCATTTACATTAATTATCTGTGGTCTTATGGGATATGTAGTGGGCGCAATCACAGAGAAACACCATGGTTTTAAGTACAATCTTTTAGCATTTGTTGCTGCCTGTGGTATTAAGATTGTAGGCTACTACATTGCAGAAGTAATCCTGTATGGAAACTGGCTGGCTCCAATGACGTCAATTCCTGGTAACTTAGTTCAGATAGGTGTTGCTTCAGCTATCGTTATTGTAATAGTTGAAAAATTAAGAGTTATTACCTACAAGATTATGCCAGAATTAGCTACAGAAGCTTAAAACTTTAGGAAAACCAAAATATTTATCATAGAATTATATTCAAGGAGTTAATTATGTACAAAGTAATGACACCTGGACCTACTCAGGTCCGCGAAAATGTGAGAAATGCACGCAGTCTTCCATGCACAAACCCAGACATTGATGAAAGCTTTGTAGAATTTTATAGTGAGACCTGCAAGCTTATCAGTTCCCTCTTACACACCAAAAATGAGACACTTATACTTTCCGGTGAGGGAATACTAGGTCTTGAAGCTGCCTGTGCAACCTTGACAGAAAATGGCGACAAGGTATTAGTTCTTGATAACGGAATATATGGAAATGGTTTTGCGGATTTTGTGAAAATGTATGGTGGAATACCTACTTTGTACACTGTGGACTACAATAACACAATTGATGTAAACGCTCTAGATGCATATTTAAAAGACAATCATGATTTCAAATACGCAACTGTAGTTCACTGTGATACTCCAAGCGGTATGAAAAATGACATCTCACTAATCTGTCCTTTACTAAAAAAATACGGTATTTTAACCCTTGTAGATTCTGTTTCTGCAATGTTTGGAGAAGAGGTACGAGTAGATGACTACAAAATAGATATTCTGTGTGGTGGTTCACAGAAGGCAGTATCTGCACCTCCTGGACTTACCTTTGTCACTATAAGTGATGATGCAAAAGCCGCTTTTCACAGCAGGAAAACCCCTGTTGCAGGTTTCTATACCAACCTAATGACCTTTGACACCTACTACGAGGACAAATGGTTCCCATACACAATGCCTATAAGCGACATATATGGACTTAGACAGGCTTTTGATAACATCAGAGATGATCCCTCTATACTCGATCGTCACAAGGCCATTGCAGAGGCTACCAGAAGCACTCTGAAAGCTTCAGGACTTAAGTTGTTCCCTGAAACAGGTTTCTGTAATACAGTTTCATTATTTCAGGTTCCTGATAATGCCAGTGCTGATGATATTTTGAAGGGAATGCGTGAACACAACATCTTAATTGCTGGCTCTTTCGGAGATTTTGCCGGAAAAGTTATTAGAATTGGGCATATGGGTGAAAATGCCAATACAAGTGATATGACTGAGCTGTTTGCTGCACTTGATGAGGTTTTGCGTTCATTAAATGTACCAGTAGCTGTAAAAATGGATGAATATTTTACATCCTGCTTACGCAAAATAGTATAACAATGTGAGAAAATGTGGTTGCCCCTTGGGATAACACAATATAAAGCCAAGCATATATTTAGGTTTACACAGGCAGCCCATTTTCTCTCCGATTTATTTCAACACTTGTTCGTTTTCATTGCTGCTGCCCTGCTTAATCGCAGGAAAGAATATGAATAATTACCCCTTTTTCCCAAGGTTCAATGGTTCCCTTGAGATTAGCATTCTCTAAATACGCAAGCGCCTCGCTGTCGGTAACAATTGTAGGCATAGTATAGTTCTCTCCATTTGGATCAAATCCCTCTCCATTGTTCTCCACGAATATGCGGCACTTCTTTCCTTCCCTGTCCTCTCCTTCAAGAATATATCTTGCTGAAAGCTTGAAGCTTTCACCCTCAAAATCCTTTTGAGTATCAACTCCTCCTGGAAGGATAATGCCCTTAAAATTGTCGCAGTCCACACTGCCTCCAAAATGAATCATTCTGACGGTCTTTCCTCTGCCAAGGACTTCATCCACAGCTGTTATTTCTACTTTAATCGTCAGCACTTCCTTAAATGCTTTTTCTTTACACATAGTTAAATCCATCC
This sequence comes from uncultured Lachnobacterium sp., assembly GCA_945971355.1. Lineage (GTDB taxonomy): Bacteria > Bacillota > Clostridia > Lachnospirales > Lachnospiraceae > Roseburia. The sequence goes on along the minus strand of CAMFPD010000222.1, from coordinate 752 downwards.
TCTGTTTGAATATATGTAACCTTTGGCTCATTTACAACCTCAGACACCAACTCTTGAACCACACCTGTGAAGTCCTTCATCCCAAGCTCTTCAAGATTAAAATGACCAATGCTGATGCAGGCCATATTCTTGCCCATCAAATTCCAGACACTTTATTCCCAGCTAAGTTTTTAAATTTTCAGTAAGCTTTACAATCTTAATTGTATGGTGCTCTTTGCAGTTACCACAATTTTTGTAAATAAGCACACTCATAGCTTCCCTGCCTATTTCCTGTTTAAAGCTTAATTCTCCGTCAACATATACTGCAATCCACGGCCAGTTAAGGTGCGTGGTGACATTAGGGTCTGTTGGTATTCCATTTTTCGTTCAAGAAGCATTGCCCCTTTGGGAATATCATCGTTATACATCAATAAAGCCTCGTCACAGGGATATGCCGGATGAGCCAGATAAAAATACTTCTTTAACATCTTTTATTTCAAAAGCATTTTCTTCTCCAAGGAAAAAATCTCTTATTTCACCCTTTGAATGATTTTTATACAGGGTTTGATCCGCCAAATTCATGTACACATTTGCTACAGTGCTATTATTTTAAAAACCACTCAATAGCCTTTGGCAAATGTTCATTCCAGAATATGAAATCATGATTTCCCGGACCTTCTGTATATGTAAAATCAACATTGTGCTCTTCCAGGAATCTCTTGAAAATCTGATTGTTTTCATAGAGAAAGTCCTCTGTTCCAATTGCCATATAT
>CAMFPD010000221.1 GCA_945971355.1 uncultured Lachnobacterium sp. | reverse complement strand
TTCTCTTTTGATGTATAGAATCCAGAGCACTCTAATACAACGTCTACCTTTAATTCTCCCCATGGGCAATTGTTTGCATCTGGGAAAGCGTAGATTTTGATTTCTTTTCCATCAACTGTGATTGAATCCTCAGAAGCTGAAACCTTATCAGCTAATGCGTATTTTCCCTGTGATGAATCATACTTTAACAAGTGTGCTAACATTTTTGGGCTTGTTAAATCGTTGATTGCTACTACTTCATATCCCTCTGCTCCGAACATCTGTCTGAAAGCAAGACGACCGATACGACCGAATCCGTTGATTGCTACTCTTACTGCCATTTTAATTCCTCCTAGAATTGTAAAAAAGTATTTTTAGAGCTCTCGCCCTAAGCTTTTTTTATTATACCCAATTATTTTGTAAGGTTCAAGTGTTTTTATTTCTGTTTGTTAAATATTTCACTAAATGTTTTTATTTATATACAATTTTGGACAAAGTTTACAAATATTCCCTATAAGACTGAAATAAGATACTCTTATATGGTATATTTATTATGTACCAAATAGCATCATTATATAGGAGGTAACAATAATGTTCTGGGATCAACATATGCACTGCAGCTTTTCAGGTGACAGTGACTCCAAGCCTGAAGAAATGATTAATTCAGCGATTTCAAAAAATCTGTCCGGAATCTGCTTCACTGACCACATGGATTTCGACTTTCCTGAAGAACCAAATATTTTTTTATTTGACCTAGATGATTATTTTCATACATTAAATGAATTAAAGGAAGCCTATTCCCATAAACTTCCAATCCATATCGGAGTTGAACTTGGATTACAGACTCAGGTTGTGGATGCAAACCTTGCTGTTGCAGAGAAATATCCTTTTGATTTTATCATCGGCTCATCCCATCTGGTAAATCATATGGATCCTTATTACCCAGAGTTTTTTGCTGGAAGAAGTGAGGATGAGGGATACTCAGAATATTTTGATACTGTATTGTCTAACATAAAGACCAATGCAGACTTTGATGTATATGGTCATATCGACTATGTGGTGAGATACGGCCCTAACAAAAACAAATTTTATAGCTATGAAAAATTTAAAGATATTATAGATGAAATACTACATACAATTATACAAAAGGGAAAAGGAATTGAAATTAATACAGGTGGATTTAAATATGGACTTGGTCATCCAAATCCAACAGAAGAAATTATAAAGCGCTACCATGAATTGGGTGGCGAGATAATAACCTTCGGTTCCGATGCCCATGTTCCCGAATTTGTAGGGTATGAATTTACTCGTACTGCTGAATTGGCAAAAAAATGCGGCTTCAAATACTATACAGTATTCGAAAACCGCAAACCTGAGTTTATTCCTTTGTAATATCTCCACCAAAATACTTATTTGAAAGCTCTGTCAGGGTTCCATCCTCACGTAGCTTATCAATTGCTCCATTAATTGCTTCTCTTAATGAGTCGCTTGATTCACCCTTTGGCATGATGATACATACATTTTCCAGCTCAGAATAGTAATCAACAATCTTGAGCTCTGCGTCTGGATGTTCCTTCATATAATCAAGGAATGAAGCCTCTGCATTAAGAGTTGCATCAGCTCTTTCTGGTCCGGCTAACACCATCTCAAGAGTTCCGTCAAGGGTTTCCACATCAAGAACTGTAGCTCCGTACTCCTCAGCTATAAGCTGGTAAGTGCTGTTTGCTGAGTTACAGGTTGTCTTTCCTTCCAAATCCTCGAGACTGGAAATTTCGTCATTATCACTTCTCACAATAAGAGCTGTCTTGTTATAACAATATGGCTCTGAAAAATCATATGCCTGTGCACGCTCCTCTGTGTAGCCAACTCCATTTACCATAATATCATAACGTCCAGACTCAACTCCGGCAAGAAGTCCATCCCACTCACCTTCCTCATATCTGACCTCAACACCTAACTCTTCTGCCACTGCTGCAGCAACCTCAACATCAAAGCCCACAAGCTCACCTTCCTCGTCATGATATGTCCAAGGTGCCCATGTTCCTTCCATTGCAACAGTGATATATCCACGATTCTGAATTTCAGAAAGTAAATCACCTGTCTCACCCACATCGCCATTCTCACCAGCATCGCCAGTTTCACCGGCATTACCGACATTCTCGGTGCCATCTGTATTTGCAGCACTCTCGTCTGCCTTACCATTTCCACATCCTGCAAACAGACTGCATCCCATTATCATTACCATAAATAAACTAATTACTTTCTTCTGCATATTTTCCTCCTTATGCATCGTGCTGTGATGTAATATTTTTAAGAAATTCCTTTACTCTGTCCTCCCTTGGATTTTCAAAGAACTCTTTTGAAGATGCTGTTTCAAGCACATATCCATCATTCATAAAAACAACTTTATTAGAAACATTTTGTGCAAAGTTCATCTCGTGCGTTACCACAAGCATTGTCATTCCTTCTGCTGCCAGCTGTTTCATCACAGTTAACACCTCGCCAATAAGCTCTGGGTCAAGAGCTGATGTGGGTTCATCAAAATAGATAATCTCTGGCTTTGTGGCTAATGCTCTTGCAATTGCAACTCTCTGTTGTTGTCCTCCTGATAATTGTCCCGGATAGTTATTCTGCTTGTCCAGCAAACCTACCTTATCAAGCATTTCCTTACCAATAGCTACCGCCTCTTCCTTTTTCATGCCCCTCCCTGAAGTGAGGCCTAAAGTGACGTTTTCAAGAGCTGTCTTATTGGCAAATAAATTATAATTCTGAAAAACGAAAGCAGTCTTTTTCCTGATTTTTGCTATATCTTTTCTGTGAATATGTCCCAAATCATACTCCATATTATCAAAAACCAGCTTTCCTTCATTTGATTTTTCCAAAAAATTCATGCAGCGAAGAAGTGTAGTTTTACCGGAGCCGCTAGGTCCTAAAATCGCAACCACATCACCTTCGTCGACTTGTATGTCTATACCTTTTAGCACATCCGTTTTGCCAAAGGATTTTTTCAAACCTTCTATCTCTATCATACTCATAGCTACATAACCTCCTTTATTGTATTTTCTTTGGAAGTATAAGAGCTAAGTTTTTTCTCTCCATATCGCTGTAAAATAGTAAGAACAGTCGACATAAACAAATAAACCAGTGCAACCTCACAGTAAATCCAAAGTGGTTCATATGTTCTTCCGACAACTCTCTGTGCCGCCATGAACATATCTGCAACTGTGATTGTTGCCGCAAGGGATGTATCCTTGAGCATACTTATCAGAGAATTTGACAAAGGTGGAAATGCTGTTCTAAAAGCCTGTGGCAATACCACATGCCACATAATCTGCAAGTAATTCATTCCCACACAGTAACCTGCTTCTATCTGTCCCTCTGACACCGACTCCAATGCAGAACGAAGGGTTTCAGCACAATAGGCACCTTCATTTAACCCCAGCACAAGCAATGCACATGGGAAAGCATCCAAAACTATACCTAGCTTTGGAAGTCCGAAGTACGCCAGGAACAACTGCACCAAAAGTGGTGTTCCTCTGAATATCCATATATAAAATCTGGCAAACTGCTTCAAAATCTTAATGTTTGCATACTGAACCAGCGCCATAAAAAGTGCTACCACCATCGCCAGTGCGAAGCCAAACACTGTGAGCGGTATTGTAACCTCTATACTTGCTACAAGAATTTTGCCAAGAGCTTCCTGCAAAATACCTATTATTCTTTCGTCCATATTTATCCTTCTTTATTTTTTATCGTATGATAGCTCACATCCA
>CAMFPD010000220.1 GCA_945971355.1 uncultured Lachnobacterium sp. | reverse complement strand
TCCCGCACAACCATTACATCCTGCGGTTTGTTCACACTGAAAACAAAACATCTTATTTTCCAAATATATTTCCTCCTAAATTTTCTAAGCGGATATTCGCAATCCGCTCCACTATTTGTCTATAGCATCATTTCATTTGCAACAATGAGATTATACTCTGTCAAGAATTGTTCCATCAGTTGCAACAGTCACCACATTCCAAGGGATAAATTTTCCACTATTCTGCAATGCAGTTTTTGTAGCCATCTCGATACCACCACAACATGGAACTTCCATCCTTACCACAGTAACACTTCGGATATTGTTGTTTTTGATAATCTCCGTAAGTTTATCAGCATAATCTCCTTCATCAAGCTTTGGACATCCTACCAATGTAATATGTCCCTTTATAAAATCCTGATGAAAATTCGCATAAGCATATGCTGTACAGTCAGCGGCAATGAGTAATTTAGCTTCATTAAAATATGGAGCTTTTACCGGCACAAGTTTAATCTGCACTGGCCACTGCTGTAGCTGAGATTCCTGTTGAACAGACGATACAGATACTGCTTCACTCCGCTTGATTTCTTTTGCAGCAGACCCCGGACAACCACAGGCCAATGACTGTTCTCGCTGTACTTTCTGTGCTTTTGCAGCCAGTACTGCCGCCTCATCATACGCAGCTGCTTCTCTCTCAACAAATGTGATTGCTCCTGTCGGGCAGGCTGGGAGACAGTCACCAAGTCCATCGCAGTAATCATCCCTCATCAGTTTTGCCTTACCATTTACCATACCAATAGCCCCTTCGTGACACGCAGCCGCACATGCTCCACAACCATTACATTTTTCTTCATTGATTTCAATAATTTTACGAACCATATTATTTCCTTTCCATTGTTATATTTCTTGACTTTACGAACTCATTTTAATATACTAAGCCATAAATGTATGTTGGATTTCCAACAAAGGAGAATTTATATGGATAATTTTTTTGAAATTTTATCACACTGCCCACTATTCAATGGAATTACAACTTCTGATTTGACAGGTATGCTAAAATGCCTTAATGCTAAATCTGTTGAATTTTCCAAAGGTGATTCTATCTTTTTAGAGGGGGATCCAGCACAATTTGTCGGAGTCGTACTAGATGGTGCAATTCAGATTTTACAAGAAGATTATTATGGTAATCGAAGTGTATTAACGATTCTTGAACCTGGAGAATTATTTGCTGAAGTGTTTTCATGTGCAGGACTCAATGCTATTCCTGTCAGTGCAATTGCAATAAAGAAAAGTACTGTGCTTCTTCTAAATTGTCAGCAGATGTTTACAGTGTGTGGAAATGCCTGCCGTTTTCACAGTCAACTGTTGCAAAACCTATTAAAAGTCATGGCTATGAAAAATCTTGCCATGACCCAGAAAATACGGTATATGTCTCAAAAAACAACGAAAGACAAACTGACTGCTTTCCTGTTAGACCAGGCAAAACAGAACGACAGTTCAGAATTTGTAATTCCATATGATCGACAGGCACTAGCTGACTATTTGGGTGTGGAGCGTAGCGCCATGTCAGTAGAATTGAGCAAACTAAAAAAGAATGGACAGATTGATACCAAGGGGTCATGGTTCCGCCTAAAGGAATTAAACGCATAGATTTTTGCTGAATTATAATGCTCTATATCAGCCATTTCGGCTGATGCTTCCAATTCAAATTGCTATTTAATTGATTTCAAGCTTGAGGGTGGTTCTTGTGAGGGCTGCCCTCTTGGTTTTTCATAACAAAAAATAAAGACATATGTTTCCTCGAAAAAAATTACAAGTTTGTTCCGCGTATCTATTACGGATAGTTGGCTGAGAAATGTGTATTTAATATACTCTTTGAGCCGCGGAACTGTTGTAATTTTGTTTCTCGGAAATATATGTCTCTATTTTTTACGTATGATTACGCAGGGCAGCCTGCAAAAAAACTGAGCAAGTCTTGAAATAAATTGGTGGGATAGCACGGCATGTCAGCGAAGGAACCGAGCAAGTATTGAAATAAATTGGAGAAATGGATTTGGATGCTAGTGCAAGAACTAAATAAATATTGTGAAATAGATTTGGACATAAATGTCAATTTATAAGGGGAAATGTCCAATGAATAAGTAATTTTGGATTTTATGATAATTAAAATCAGATATCTTTCCTAAAAAATTTGAGAAATCAAGAAAATGATAGTTTTTGGGAAACGAAATCTCAGTAATAATGGAAAAAAGTCCAATTTCTAAGTAAATATCATTTTAGAGTATTTTTAAGCCTGGTAGAGTCTTTTGTGAACTCATTCCCATCTTGGCAGTTCTTTTGTGAACTCATTTCCAACTTGGAAATTCTTTTGAGGTCTGAATTAATTTGGGCTGCCCACGCAAACTTGAATAAAAGCCAAGCATATATATTTATGAGAAACAATTTTTCAATAGTGCCCTGGCTCATAGCCTTAGTATTTCGCTAATCTCAGCCAACTATCCGTGAAAGAACCAGGGCACAAACTTGAAAAATTTTTCGAATGAATATATATGCTTGGCTTTATATTGTCCAATCCCAAGAGGGCAGCCCAAAAGGTACAAACCAAAAGAGGAAGTGCCGACTTTTCGCAACAAAGGAGTTGCGAAAATAAATTTCACAACTCCTTAGCGTACCTAAAATACAATATGAAATTCTGTAAAACCTTATATTACAGGCATTTCACGCAACTTATAAGTTGCATTTCTCCTATCCGAAGTATCTCTCAAGAAATCCCTTAAGAGCTTTTCCATGTCTAGCTTCGTCTCTTGCCATCTCATGAACAGTATCATGGATTGCGTCAAGACCATTTTTCTTAGCACAAAGAGCAAGATCAAATTTACCCTGTGTAGCACCGAACTCACAGTCAACTCTCCATGCAAGATTCTTCTTAGTAGAATCTGTCATATTCTTCTCAAGGTCTGTTCCAAGCAACTCTGCGAATTTTGCTGCATGCTCTGCTTCCTCAAATGCTGCCTTCTCCCAGTATAATCCAATCTCAGGATATCCTTCACGATGAGCAACTCTAGCCATGCAAAGGTACATTCCAACCTCTGAGCACTCTCCCTCGAAATTAGCCTTTAGCTGCTCGAAGATGTATTTCTTATCTTCTTCACTGATTTCAGGATTGTTCTTTACAGTTTTCTCATACACACCAAACTCGTGCTCTGCAGCAAGCTTAAGCTCGCCCTCAACCTTTGTAAATTTTGCTCCGTCTACGTGACATACTGGACACTCTGCTGGTGCCTCATCTCCCTCATGAACGTATCCACATACTGGACATACCCACTTTGCCATAATTAATTTCCTCCTTTAATTCTGTGTTTTTTTTGTTCATTTTTAAAGGCATTCTTCACAAATTCCATAGAACTGTAATTCATAACCTTTGATTTCACCATTAAAATTTTCAGAAGCTTTCTCGATAATCTTCTCATCTGTAGTGTAATCCAAATCTAAAACTTTTCCGCAGCATTTACAAACAAAATGGTTATGTGCGTCTGTAAAGCCATCATAATGATCTGGTCCCTTTGCAGTAGATATCTTAAGTATTTGACCATTCTCAACAAGAAAAGAAAGATTTCTGTAGACTGTTCCTAAACTGATATTTGGTTCCTCAGCCAAAACACTCTCATATACCATATCCGCAGTAGGATGATCTCTTCTGCTCTGTAAATTTTTTAAAATACATTCTCTTTGTCTTGAATATTTTATCATATCTCTCACTTCTATAAAATAGTAATAGTTACTAATATC
>CAMFPD010000219.1 GCA_945971355.1 uncultured Lachnobacterium sp. | reverse complement strand
AATATTTTCCAGTAAAGGAAGTTGATTAAAAACACCTGTTTTGAATTGAATGAATTCGATAGTATTGCGTTCCCAGTGAATATCAGAAATCTTGAGCCTGCAGATATCACCTGAACGTATTCCGAGTTCGGCTGCAAATAATACGATAAGTAAATCTCTTTTACCTTTGGCAGTATGATTGCTGACACATGATATGAGCTTTTTAATTTCGGATTCGGAATAGAAAGACAGAATTCGATCCCTTTTATTCGAAACAATAACAGGGAAAAGTTCATTTCCAGAGAAAAAAATATGGTTTTCATCATAAAGATAATTGAAAAAATGCCTAAGAATAAAAAGTTTTCCACTTTTTGTAGAAGATGACATACCAGAAATACTATCCAAAAAGCCTGTTACATTTTGGGGGCGACATTCCATGAAAGATGTAATCCCTGAATCTCCAAGGTAATTGCAAAGTGAAGTTATGGTGACACGTTTGCTGCGCATGGTTTCAGTTGCTTTCTCTTGGAATTCTGGTAATGATAGATAAGTATCAAGTATTGATTTGTATTGTGAATAGCGTAATATTATTTTTGAATTATGTGACATAGTGCTATCCTCCTTTCACAGAGGATATCGCCATAAGATTATGTAGAGTTTAGTAGTGCATAGATACTGGGAAATAGGACATATGCGCGATAACTCTGCATAATGTAAAACTTTTCATAAGATGAAAGACCAATTCTTGATATTTACCGAAAGGTAAGAGAAGATGGTTATATGGAAATTGATATTTGTTTTCCATTGAAATAGTAGAACGTAAAATCAAGGATTCCATCCAAATTCTCCAAATTGGGGATGTACATTTTAAAAGAAAAAACGTATGATTTCCCTATCAATTAAACGGAGGAAAAAATGATGAATCAATTAAATGTTGGAAAATTTATAGCACAGAAGCGAAAAGTAAAAAATCTCACCCAGGAACAGCTCGCAGAGAAATTAGGAGTATCAAATAAGACAATTTCAAAATGGGAAACCGGCAAATGTATGCCAGATTATGCAATTGTGAAAAACTTGTGTGACGAATTAGAGATTACTATAGCAGAGCTTATGGATGGAGAAGAGGCAGAGGAGAACAGTGTTCGTGGATATGATGATGAGCAAATTCTTGACTTATTGAAACGTACACAGGATTTGGAGAAGCAAAAGAATCTACTTTACGGAATTTTACTTATAGTAATGGGAATAGCAATGCTTGCGTTAGCAAATGTATTTGGAGGAACAGATTTTAAGGACTTCATCTCCGGCCTTATGATGGGATTATCCTGTGGAGAAATGCTTGCTGGAGCATATGTGGTTGGAAAAGGTTTAGCAGGGAGATAAAATAAAGAATATAATATGTACAAAATGGCCTCTCGTTAACACAATAAAGTGTTGACGGAGGCATTTTTACTACATTTCTCCATGAAAATGTGGCACAATGTTTGTTGTAAATAGAACCGCAAGAAGATATAATAAAATAGTACTATAATCACAGAAAATATAATGTAGGGGCAAAATATGAATTATATAATTTCGGGGGCTATACTTATTAATGCGGTGCTATCTGGCTACTGGGCAGTTGAATCCCTCCTAAAAAAAGATAGAAGTACAATTGTTAAAATTGGTATTTTCCTGATGGGAGCCTTTTCCACAATTTGGAGTGTGGGCTTTGGATTGCTGTATTTGGTGACTGATGTTCATATTGCATATATATGCCGATGTATCGGTATGGTTGGGGTATTTGGGTATCTAATAATAGGATTGCACCTTGTGGGAAGTCTTACAATGGCACCTTCCAAAATAGTAAAAAAATTTGAACTGATTTCCTACAGTGGAATTCTGATTTTTTTTGGAACGATAGAGCCAAGTCAATCTACTTATTATATCGGAAAATGGGGCATGACATATTCACTTACCCCTGGGTTAATAAACAATATTTATTCGGGATATTCTGTTGTTTTAGCCATAGGGATTGCTGCTTTTGCATGGTACAACCGCAAGTATTCGGATACCTACAGACAGAAAGCCGTAGGAAACAGAATTACAATTATGGTTGCATTTTTATTTGTGGGAATGTTCTTTGATACTTTTTTTCCTATGATGGGCTTTGACTCTCTTCCAGGTACCACAATAGGTCAGTTTTTCGCCTATGTGGTCGTTTTGTACGCAGTAAAAGCAATGGAGAGCACAAAGGCCACCATAGGAAATATTTCAAAATTCGTGTACTATTCCCTCTCCATACCTCTTTGCGTTTATGATGCGGATGAGAAGCTGCAGCTTTTTAATGATGCATCGGAGAGCTTTTTCGGAATTACCAGAGCAGAGGCTATTAAGAGAAATATAGGGTTAAATGATTTATTTAAAGTGGATGAAGGCGTGCTGGACAGTCTTAAGAATGAAAAAAATGAAATCCATGCAGTTTGTCGAAACAATAGAAAAAACTGTGCGATAAATATTGATAAAATACGAGATAAGTACAGGGATGTAATTGGATATATTGTACTTGTGGACGACATATCCCAGCAGATATCCATGATGGAAAAAATGGACACTGCAAATAAAGCAAAGAGTACTTTCCTCGCGAATATGTCACATGAGATTAGAACACCGATGAATTCAATTATTGGTTTTTCAGAGATATTATTAAAGGGAGAGCTTACACAGGAACAAAGGGGAGATATTGAGAATATCAGAGACTCATCCTACAGCTTACTCTCTCTTATAAATCAGATTCTTGATATTTCAAAAATTGAGTCAGGAAAACTGGAGCTGGTATGTAATGAGTATGATACTGCCAGTATGTTTAAATCAGTCATCGCCCAGATGAAAGGCGCAGCGGAGAACAAAGGTCTTAAATTTGTGGCGGAGATAGAGCCAACCTTACAGAAAATTTTATATGGTGATGAGATAAAAATCAGAGAAATAATAATCAATCTGATGAATAATGCTATAAAGTATACTGAGAGAGGACAGGTAATACTTCGTGCAAGAAGGGGAACCGTAAAGGGGGACTTAGTTTGTCTTGCAATAGAAATCGAGGATACAGGTATAGGAATAAAACCAGAGAATCAGAAAACTGTTTTTGATGCTTTTGAGCAGGTGGATATGAAGGTTCACACTGGAATTGAAGGAACCGGACTTGGTCTGTCTATTGTAAAGGGATATGTTGAACTTATGAATGGTACCATTGAGATGGAGAGCGAGTATGGAGTCGGCACCTGTATGTGCGTTGAAATCCCTCAGAAGATTGTGGATGCAAGTGAGATTGGTGATATAAATATGGTTGACGAAGCAAAGGCAACCTCTAAAATAAAAGATGTTAAGGTAGATCACCATGAGGTCCTTGTGGTAGATGATAACGAAGTAAATCTTAAGGTTATAAAAAAGGCTCTTACATACTATGGAATAGACGCGGATACTGCTACCAGCGGAATTCAGTCCATAGAAATGTGCCGCAGTAAGGAATACTCAATTGTCTTTATGGATCAGATGATGCCTGAGATGGATGGAATCGAAGCTATGAAGAAAATTAGAAAAATATCGGAATTCTATGATTTTTCAGGCAGGTGCAGAATTGTTGCACTGACAGCCAATGCCATTCAGGGTGTGCGAGAAGAGCTTATAGCTGAAGGCTTCGACGAGTATCTTTCAAAGCCAATTGAATTTGACAAGCTGGAAGAAATTCTCATAATGTAAGTTGTGATATACATAGGGTGTAACATGTAAACTATGCAAAGCACAATTAAAC
>CAMFPD010000218.1 GCA_945971355.1 uncultured Lachnobacterium sp. | reverse complement strand
CAAGGAATTTACTTGTATCAAAGAAAAGCACATCGTCCTGAGAAAGTCCATGGTACTTTGCAAAATTCTTGATTTTCTTTGCCAATGGCACATGTTTTTTCTGCTGAACTGAAGCAATTGCCTGAGCTGCATCCTCACCGTCCTGCTGCTTGAAAACCTCATTCATAACAGACACATCATAGAAATTCATACGAAGGGCATCTGCAAGGTCAAATCCGATTTCATTTCCACCACAGCCACATGAACGTCCAATACAGATAATTATATGGTCATCCTCTTTAAAACGATCTCTCAGGTTTACGCTGTTCAAATCCGCAATCTTTGGATCAAGAATATCTCCATCTGCAAAACTTGTTGGAAGAGCCATTGTCTCATCAAGAATTGCACCATATTTTTTCATTATCTCATGGCGCTTAACCTTATCTGGAATTGTACGTGCCATGTTACTGATAAGAGCAAGCTCACTTCTGATTTTGAAGCCCTGATTTCTCGCATGGAGCATTTCCATGATATTTCTGATTGCTATATCCTTGTCACCAGTGAAAACTCTACCCAGATGAGAACCTAATTCCACATAGACTTCTTCATCTAATTCATAAATTCGGATCGCAAGATCCTGGATTTTTTTATCATTAAATTCCATATCTTACCCCTCCTTTATAAAAAGAATAACAATGTATCAATAATAAACACTGGAATTAAATATCTAAGAGACCACCAAATATATCCAAAAAATGATGGCATCTTAACACCGTTTTCGTCAGAAATTGACTTAACCATGAAGTTTGGCGCATTTCCGATGTATGTGTTTGCACCCATAAATACAGCACCACATGAGATAGCCATAAGCATCTTAACTGGAATAATTCCAACAGCTGTTGACACACCTGTAGTAAAGCTCATTGCTCCTGCAGTAGTCAGGAATACAAGATAAGTTGGTGTATTGTCAAGGAAGCTTGAAAGCGCACCTGTTACCCAGAACATCTGGAATGGATGGGACAGTCCAAGGCTTGCTCCTGCACTCTTTAAAATCATAAGTGCTGGCTGCATTGTAATGAAAATTCCTATAAAAAGTACTGCAACTTCCTCGATAGCTCCCCAAGTAAAGTGGTTCTGCTTACGAATCTCAGCATCAGTTGTCTTAAATGAAAGCAAAGCAGCCAAAAGGATAATTACAATCTCAATAATAGCTGGAGCTGTCAAAGTAACCTCACCAAAAATGTGAATTCCAATTACTTCTCCTGCTGCATTTTTAAACATATCAAGCTCTGGAAGAACTCCGCTTAAAATAACAGCAGCCACAATCATTATGATAAAAATGAAGTTATGAGCGCCCTTAATTCTAATCAGCGGATCGCCCTCTACTATAGTTGGCATCAAGCCCTTAGAGATATCCTTCTGATATGCCTTTCTATCAAGGTAGTAGAACATAACCAGAAGAAGTACCATGTTAACAACAAGGATAGGAAGAAGTCTAAGGCTCCAGAAAAATGGAACGCCTCTGGAAAATCCCATCAAAAGTGGTGGATCTCCGATTGGTGTCAGACATCCTCCAATATTTGAAACAAGGAAAATGAAAAAGACCATAATGTGTGTCTTATTCTTTCTCCATGAGTTCATCTGAATAATTGGTCTTACGAAAAGCATAGATGCTCCTGTTGTACCAATCCAACTAGAACATAATGTTGCAATGGTAAGTAAGACTACGTTTACAATCGGGTTACCTGCAAGATTTCCCTCAAGCTTAATATTACCAGCAACACAGAATAATCCAAATAAAAGGACTATAAATGTGACATAGTCTCCAATAATACACTCAAGCACTGTCTCTAACGCAGTTCCTGCGCCGAACTTGACTGCAAATGGAATAATGAATAACAATGACCATAAAATTACGGCATATGCTCTATTCTTTTCCCACCATTCAGGCTTTACTAACGGAAAAATTGCAATGCAGAGCAATAGGCATGCAAATGGGATACATAACCACAATGGTATGTTTGTCATTTCAATCACCTCTAAATTATTTATATTGCCTTTTTGACCTACTCATTTTACTACTCTCATTTGATAATTCAACACATAAATTTATTTTTGTGTATATTTGACACTTTTCGTCAAAAAAAAGGTTATTTTAAGGAATTATTTATAAAATATTAATATTCCCATCTAGTAAAATTGTTAACTGAATAATCAGCCATCGGTGCAAAATCTCCATCTGGTGATATATCTGACTTCACATAAAAAGTTGCAAAATCAACCTGCTTTGCTCCCTCGATATCATTTTTTGAATCATTTCCTATAAATAGTGTATTGTGAGAATCAAGAGCCTGCTCATCAATTAACGCATCAAAGAAACGCTTGTCCGGTTTCTTAGTCTTATAATCTGAAGAAATGAGAACAGCATCAAAATATTTAAAAATATCAATGCATCGCATCTCATACTCTGTAAATATCCTCTGGGCATTAGATAGTAAATAAACTTTTTTCCCTGCACTCTTCAATGCCGCCAGCATTTCCCTGGTTCCCGGATACAGACAGATAAATTCAGTAGCCAGAACTCTGAAAAACTGGCCTGCATGCATTGCAAGCTCTCTGGCAGCCTTTACTCCTTTCTGCTCGAACAACTCCAGGAAAACATCTGTAATCTCGATTTCAGGTGAGGCCTCGTGGGCATACTTAGGATCCCCTGCTAATGTGCTTTTTAGCTCCTTTTCCTTGCCCTTAACCAGACGTTCATACTCCCCCTTCATCTCAGAAGGATCATAAATAGCTCCATAATATCCATAGAACATAGCAATCTTTTTCCAAAGCTCTTCCTTGTTTTCATCTGTGTTTATATCTACAAGTGTTCCATACAAGTCAAAAACATAATTGTCATAATCCATAGGTAATTTAGCTTTAGTTTCCATAAATTAATTTCCTCCACAGGTTCATCTTAACATATTCCAAGTGATTTTCAAGGTATCTTCCTTCTCATAGTTTCCAAAATTTTCTTTTCCATTCTGGAGACCGCAACCTGATTCATATCCATAAGCTTAGCAGTCTGGCTCTGAGTCATATTTTTCGTATATCTGAGATATATAAGTTTTCTCTCCTCCCCCTTCAATTCATCAAGAAGGGTGTTTAAAAGTATTTTGTTTTCTATCCTGCTTACCTCTATTGCTCCTGACTTTTCATCCTCCACTACATCTCCAAGGACACAATCCTCACCTATTGGCTGAGAAAGATAGTTAATAGGAAGGTTCGCATCCATGGCCACAATCACATCCTCTCTCTTTAGCCCTGTGAGTTCACATAGTCTCTCCACTGTTATATGTTCAGGTTCATCCACGGTTTTTGTTGCCGACGCTATCTTTGCTGCATCCTCCATTATCTTTCTGCTTACATGTACAGGTCTGTCATCCCTCATAAATCTCCTGATTTCACCTAATATCATAGGAACTGCATATGTTGAAAACGCATTGCCTGTCTCCACATCAAATCTGTCAATTGCCTTTATAAGTCCCATGACACCTATCTGTATAATATCGTCTCTCTCATACTTTTTGTTGCCCAGCACCTCATCGTTTCCAACACAGCAACCATTTGATATAGAATAGCCTCTTGCCTTAAGCTGTTTCACTGCCATATGTACAAGTCCCATATTCTCCAGCACCAGTGTATCTCTCGCTTCCTTATCCCCAGCTCTTGCCCTGACTATGTACTCTAATATGCTGTCATCCTTTGTAGTTATACTACTCGTTACAGCCTCCTATAACTTTTTTCATTGTAACCTTTGT
>CAMFPD010000217.1 GCA_945971355.1 uncultured Lachnobacterium sp. | reverse complement strand
AAGTTCTTCCAAATCCTGTGCAGTGAGCTTCATAATCTCACAAGCCTCCGCCTTCCTGGATGCATCCTTCCACAATATTGTGGAAAATCCTTCCGGAGACAAGATTGAATAAACTGCATTCTCCAACATATACACACGATTTGCTACTCCAATTGCCAAAGCACCACCGCTGCTTCCTTCTCCTGTAACAATTGAAATAATTGGAACAGTAAGACTGCTCATTCTGGCCAAATTATTGGCAATGGCCTGACTTTGTCCATACTGTTCTGCCTCCAACCCCGGATATGCTCCTGGAGTATCTATAAAAGTAATTATAGGACGTCCAAAACGTTCTGCCTGCTCCATCAGTCTAAGAGCCTTTCTATACCCTTCCGGACCTGGCATACCAAAATTGCAGGCAAGATTTTCTTTTAAATCATTTCCTTTTCTATGTCCTAATACTGTTACAGGTTTTCCATGAAAAAGAGCAATTCCGCCATAGATGCTTCCATCCTCTTTTCCAAGCATATCACCTTTTTGTTCGAAAAAATCTGTAAACAGATTATCAATATAATCCTGTATCTTTGGTCGTCTGACATCTCTCGCCAGAGTAACCTTATCCATTGCAGAAAGCGAAACTCCATTCATCAGCTTCTCGCTTACTATTTCATCGATTTCTAAAAACATTTTTCTATCCTTTTACTGTTGGAATGTTGTGAAGCATCAAAATCTGACTCAATGTTTCACGCATTTTATCTCTGCTTACAACCTGATCCACAAACCCATGCTCTTCCAGATATTCTGCTCTCTGAAAACCCTCTGGAAGCTTCTGCCCTATAGTCTGCTCAATAACCTTTGGTCCAGCAAAGCCAACTAACGCTTTTGGTTCTGCAAGATTTATATCTCCTAGTCCTGCAAAGCTGGCACTTACACCACCTGTAGTTGGGTGAGTATAGTACACAATGTACAAGCCGCCCTTTTTCTTGTATCTCTCAAGCGCTGCAGAAGTTTTTGCCATCTGCATTAAGGAAACAATGCCCTCCTGCATTCTGGCTCCTCCACTGGCACAAAAGATAATAAGCGGCAGTTTATGACGATAGGCATGTTCCACAGCACGGGTGACGGTCTCTCCAACCTCTACTCCCATACTTCCCATCATAAACTTACTGTTCATAACTACGACTACAGCCTTTCTTCCATCTATAGTTCCAACTCCTCCGAGCACTGCTTCTCCAGTGTGAAGTCTTGCTCTTAAATCTTCCTTTTTCTCAACATATCCTTCAAAATTCAAAGGATCGATTTCTGGGAAATCAAAGTTGAATACCTTGAAGGATCCCTCATCCATCAAAGCCGATATTCTCTTTTCCGGTGGCATTGCATAATGATGTCCACAATTCGGACACACATAGAGATTTGATTTAATCGTTTCCTTTGAGAATTCCTGTTCACAGGAACTACAGGTTATAAATAAATCATCCACCGAAACATCATTTTTTATTTCTTTTATTTTTCCAGAGCCTGTACTTTGTCGAAGCTTTCCCAGTCTGACAAATTTTCCTCTTCTTTTTTCAATAGAATTATTCATCGCCCTCTCCAAAAGCATCCCATGTCAGAATTTCTTCCATGTGCTCCTCAATAAAACCTACATTAAACTTCCCTTTTATAAAATCCGGATGGAAAAGAATTAAGTAATCAAAATCACTAGTGGTTGTTATTCCCTCTGTTGAAAGCTCCATCAGCGCTCTTCTCATCTTGCGAATCATTTCAAGCCTGGTCGGAGCATGAACAATAATCTTTGCCATCATAGAATCATAAAATGGACTTGTCTCATAACCATTGTAAAGAAGTGTATCTACGCGCACTCCTGGTCCTCCCGGCAGATTAAGAAAAGCTATCTTGCCTGAATTTGGCAAGAACCCCTTAGCAGGATCCTCAGCATTTATTCTGCACTCCATTGCATGCCCATTCAGATGTACATCATCCTGAGTAAATGTCAGCGGCTGATGAAATGCAATCCTTATCTGTTCCTTCACAAGGTCAATACCTGTAACCATCTCCGTGACACCATGCTCTACCTGAATTCTTGTGTTCATCTCGATGAAATAGAAATTCTCTTTCTCATCCAACACAAATTCAACAGTTCCTGCATTGGTGTATCCTGATGCTTTTGCTGCGCTCACAGCGGCATCCCCCATCTTTGTACGAAGTTCTTCTGACAAAAGCATACATGGGCTTTCCTCTATGAGCTTTTGATTTTTTCTCTGAATAGAACAGTCCCTCTCGCCAAGATGTACCACATTGCCAAATTCATCTGCCAATATCTGAAACTCTATATGTCTAGGATTGATAATGAGCTTTTCGAGATACATCTCATCATTTCCAAAACAAGCCCTTGCTTCTGCTTTTGCTTCCTCATAGGCACTCTCCAGCTGTTCCTTTGATTCAGCTCTTCGCATTCCTCTTCCACCGCCTCCGGCAGATGCCTTGAGCAACACTGGATAACCGACTTCATCAGCAATTTTCTCAGCCTCAGCATAATCCTTTAATGCTCCAATGGAACCCGGTACAACAGGCACGTTTCCGTTTCGCATCATGGTCTTTGCCATGGCTTTGTTTCCCATGGCATCAATCACATCTGCTTTTGGACCTATAAATTTGATATTGCACTCTTCACACAATCTTGCAAATTCACTATTCTCAGACAAGAATCCAAAGCCTGGATGAATTGCATCACAGTTCGTTTCAACCGCTGCTGTCAGAATACTTTTCATATTTAAGTAACTGTCTGCCGCCTTTGCCGGTCCGATACATACAGCCTGAGTCGCCAGCTTTACATGAAGACATTCCTTATCTGCTGTGGAATATACCGCAACAGTTTCAATATTCATTTCTATGCAGGCACGAATGATTCTTACTGCAATTTCGCCCCTGTTTGCAATTAAAATTCTTCGAAACACTTTCCTACTCCTGAATTATGAAAAGAGGTGTATCATATTCCACCATATCTTCATTTTCAACTAATACTTCTTTTATAACTCCTGATTTGTGAGCAACAACCTCATTCATCATTTTCATTGCTTCAATGAGGCATACCACGTCTCCCTTATTTACGCGACTGCCAACAGATACATAAGCTGGCTTGCCAGGTGATGCTGCTGCGTAAAACACTCCAACTAATGGCGCCTTGATGTAATCATCTTCATTAACTGCCTGCTTAGTGTCTTCACCTGCTGTTTGATTGTTTGTCTGGTTGTTTGCCTGATTGTTTGCCTGATTGTCATTTAATGCATCTGTACTCTGCATTCCTCCAATATTACTTGCTGGCTGCTGTCCATATGCAAATGGTAAAATCTGTGGCATCTGAGTTGATGTCATATCCGGCTTTTTAAGAGTAAGCTTAACATCATTCATTTCCAGTTTTATGTATGAGCTTTTTGATGCATCAAATTTGTCCATGAGTTCATAAATCTCATTCATTTCCATAAGGATATTTCCTCTCTAACTTATTAGCTGTCCTGCTCTAAGCACTTAATAATATCTTCAACTGTTTTGATTTCTGCCATCTGCTCATCGCTGATTGTTTTTCCAAGCTTCTCCTCAAGTGCAAGGTTTAACTCCATTGCATCAAGTGAATCTGCACCGAGATCATCAAAGATGTTAGCCTCCAATGTAACTTTGTCTTCCTCACAGTTTAATGTGTCTACAATAATTGCCTTAACTTCTTCGAACATTTTTAAATCCTCTCTTTTCTAAATTATCTAATTATTTTTAGTTAAAATTTTTTAACTAAGTACATATTTTACAC
>CAMFPD010000216.1 GCA_945971355.1 uncultured Lachnobacterium sp. | reverse complement strand
GGCTGAGTCTCATAGCTTTCCTCTTCCTTCCCTGGTGTTGCTGGTGTCATCTCCAAGGCTGGCTGAGTCTCATAGCTTTCCTCTTCCTTCCCTGGTGTTGCTGGTGTCATCTCCAGTGCTGGCTGGGTTTCGTAACTTTCCGCTGGTTGCGAAACGGCTTCCGATGCCATCTCCAGCGCCGGTTCTGTATTATATGAAACAAGGCCTTCCGATGCAAGTTTCTCTGTCTTAACTCCCTCCTGGGATTTCAAGGCTTCCTCCGTCTCATATGACTCGAGATTATTTGACGTAGTACCAGTATTTGATGATACTTTTTCCATCTCCTCGTGCTTTATCTTGTCCTTAACATACAATAAGGCATTCTTAAATGCTGTTGCAGTTTTGAACCTGTCTTCCGGTTTAAATGAACATCCAACCAGAATTACATCCATGAGTTCTGGGTTAACTCCATCAATTCTTGGAAATGGAGTTCCTGTCAATCTCATCTGAATGGCAAGCTGATTATTAAGTACCTTATCAGTAAATGGAAGCTTTCCCTTGTTTGCTAGCACATAGAGAGTGAGTGCCAAACTATATATATCAACTTTATTGTCATAGTAATTGGAATTGGTAGCATTAGCAAACTGCTCTGGTGCAGCATAATGTGCTGTCCCCTTATTTGTCTGTGCTCCCATCCCGTTCTCTATTATCTTTGATATTCCAAAATCCCCCAGCAGATACTGTCTTCCATTATTGAAAATATTGTCTGGCTTTATATCTCGGTGAATAATATTATGTGCTGCACATCCCTCTAGCGCTGTGCAGATGTCTATTCCAATCTGGACAATTTCTGACTGGGTAACACCTTCTTTTTTCATTTTTGAATTTAAATTGCCCAGTAGATCCATCCTGATAAGAAGGTCAGTTCCAAAGGCGCTCTCTTCCTGCCAGTCATTAAACTCAAAATCAGAATACTGTACAATATTATAGCAGTCCTTAAGCTGGTGCATTAAATTAACCTCAGCCTCGGCAGCCCTACGCATTTCCTCTTTTCGTTTTAAATAATACTCTCTGTATTCATCTGAAATCTCGTCATAGCTAACCTGCTCATCTATAATATTTACTACCTTCATTGCACAGTTCTCTGTGAATGTCAGATTATCCCTTGTCAGCTGAAAAACGGCTGTCTTTCCGCCAGATCCTGTTCCAAGAAGCTTTCCAATCGTCCAGCTACCCCAAATTTTTCCATATGATTTTGCTCTAGCATCAATTGACATTTCTAATCCCTTTCTAAAACAAGTGCTGTTACGTTATCTCTTCCACCATGTTCTAGTGCACAACGAACAAACTCCTTTGTCAGCTCCTCAACCTGAATTTGTTTTTTTAGTATATCAAATATCTCTCCATCTGAACACATGTCATACAGTCCGTCACTGCAAATGAGGATTTTATCCCCTGCCCTCATTTCATTCCAATTACTTTCCAATGGAATCAGCAGATTTCCCGCATCTTCAAATCCTATGAATTCCGTTAGCTGGTGATACTCCTTTTCCTGTGCTTCACTCAGGTTTTCGTATACTCCAATATCTATCTTCATCTGTGCTACTGTTTGATCCTTTGTGAGAAGAAACAATTCCTCTCCTCTCAACAAATATGCCCTGGAGTCACCCACATGATATACCTTGAATCTCTCCCCGTCTGTCACAACCACTGTACCAGTTGTTCCACAAACTGAACGTTTCTCACTAATTTGGCTTACACAAGTATTAGCCATACTAAATGTATTTTCTACCAGTTCATTAACCTTATCTTCATCATAGTCATTCAGTTCTTCAAGAAATGCAGATTGGAATTTTTCTGCTGCCATAAGTGACGCCACCTCCCCTGAGTCGGCGCCTCCCATGCCGTCAAACACACCGCAGCATACCCATTTTCCATCATCACAACACATATACGAGCTTGATTCATCCTTGCTCTCATCATTCAAGCAATGTCCCAATATATAATTATCCTCGTTGTTTTTCCTGACTAATCCTACATTTGAAAAAACTGCTGCATTTAGTATTTTGCTACTACCCATATGTTACCTCTTATTTTGAATCTTTTGAAACTCTATGTAAAAGAATGTTTCCTAAAATGATTGATACAATGCTGAATATCAGCAATATTCCCCATACCATAAGAATATGTTCTGATGTAGCATCAAATCTCTCCTCAAATTCCTTCTCAAGCATTGGTGCCTGCTCCGCAAGTCTAAGCGGCAAATCGTTCAATTTACTTGTACTTCCAAGTGCTTCCATTCCCCACCTACTTATCATAATATATGAAACAGCATTTGCTGCTCCTTCCATATCGAAAAGGATTCCTGAGAAAATCAACTGCACAATGAGAATATATGGAGCCATAACATTTGCTGTTTCCTCTTTTCTTACAATACAAGAAATCATAAGTCCCATTGCATCTGCAGCATACATTAACAATAAAATTGTAACGAAAAATTCCACCAAAGTATTTCCGAAAATTATTCCACTATCAGGAAGCTCGTTATCATACTTCATCTGCACTCCAACATAGCTCACTGTAAGAATTGCACTTTGAAAAACACAAAGTAAAAACTGAATCAGAGCTCTTGACAATGTGTAGCATCTAATTCTTGCACCTGCCACATAGCTTCTCTTTACATTAGCTCTGTCCTTCACAACCGTCTGAATCGAATTAAACAATCCTCCCCAGATAGCTGCACTTACAATTACAAAGTTTCCTGATTTTGTTCCCTCGTATTGTACATACATATTTTCTCCAGCTATCCACACTACAATAAATGCTGCAAGAAGCGGAAACATAAGGGAGATTAACAGATTTTTCTTATCTCCAAACATTATTTCCAAATACTCTACTGTGAAATCCTTCCACTCACGAAACGCCGATATTCTCTTTCTGTTTTCCATTTTCCTATAACCCCTTTACGTATTTTTCTGGATGTTCTGCAAGAAGCTGATAAGCTTCCTTTACATCTGTTCCAAAGTACTTTCTCGCCTCCGCTGGCGAGCCAGAAAATGCAAGTCTTCCTACATTATCCACCTTTGTCATCATTATTATCTGATCGAACAAATCAATATCTGACACATCATGGATTATTACAAGAATACTCTTGTTTTCATCATGGGCAAGGTGTCTTAATATAGTAAAAAGTTCTTTCTTAGTTCCTGGATCAAGACCTGCATCCGGTTCATCCAGACATAACAATTGCCTGTCTGCAACAAGTTCAATTCCGATGTTAACTCGTTTTTGCTCTCCACCACTACATTTACTTATTTTATTCTTTCTAATGTTTGTAAGCTTAAGCTGCTCAATAGCCAAGTCAACGTGCTCCATGATTTCTCTATTCTTTGTATCTCCAGGGAGACGACGTTTTGCGGCATGCTTTAACTCACTTTCCACTGTAAGCGATGGATGAAATACCTGTTCCTGCGGAACACTTCCAATCAAATACTTCATTCTGTCGAAATTCTTTAACAAATCTACGCCCTGATATTCAATTGTACCTGTTACACCCTTTGTTTCCATTCCATTTAAACAGTTCATAACAGTAGATTTACCAGCTCCAGAACCTCCAAGCAAAGCCACAAGGCTTGATTCCTTTACCTCAACCTTTACATCCCTGATTAATTCTTTTTCCCCTATTCCAGAATTATTAGGAACAACTTTTGTCTTTATATCTGCTCTTAGGATTACTGCTCTGTCATCTTGTTCTATATTATCATATGAAATTTGAGGATTTGCAGGTGAAGTTGCACCCATCTGTGGCGCTGAATTTACAGTTGGTG
>CAMFPD010000215.1 GCA_945971355.1 uncultured Lachnobacterium sp. | reverse complement strand
CACACTGCATATCGTCGGCAGCGTCAGATGTGTATAAGAGACAGATATATGGGGAGATAGAAAAATGCCATTATGGGTAGGAATTGTTGCATTAATTTTAATTGTATCTATTACAGCGGGAATAGCAGGAGTGCTTCTCAGGGGACGTGAAAATGACATTGGAAGAGGTCTGGGTATACGTCAGATGGAAGAGATGGGCGCTGATAAGGATGTGACAGATAAATAAAAATGACATAAAAATAAGAGGGTTCATCCCTCTTATTTTTGTGCCTATATATTGTTTTTAATAAGTTCTTCTACAACCGTCTGGCAATATGCACCGATATGCTTTTGCTGTTGTTTGTCAAGAGCAGACACTTCAATAGGAGCGCCATAAATCAATTTTACTTCAGCGGAGTGAATCCATGGAAAATGCTTCTCAAAAATCTCTTCGGTTCCAATAAGCGCCATAGGGACAATTTTGCACCCAGTTTTGGTAGATACTTTGAATGAACCTTCCTTGAAAGGCATAAGGCTTGTAGGTGATTCTGCATCCTTGTTTCTTGTTCCCTCGGGGAAAATACAGATGGAAATACCAGCTTTAACATAATCTATTGCCTGAAGGATTACTTTAAGACCTTCTTTTATATCGTCACGGTTTAGAAAAATACAATGCAGACGTTTCATCCAAAGTCTAAGGATTGGAACCTTGTTCACACCTTTTTTGGCAATATATCCTGTAGGTCTGGGACATCTGGCGTATGTTACTATAATATCAAATATACTCCTATGATTACCGATATAGAGAACAGCCTCATCCTTAGGTACATTTTCTTCTCCGATTACAGTTAACTTGATACCTGAAATGAAGGATATACATCTGAAGCCCCATTGTACAATTCTAAGCTGAACCAAATCAGTATGTTGTTTATTGAACTTTGAAATAATCCATTCAATACCTAGGATTGGTAAGCCTAGAATTAAAAATAAAAACAAATATAAAAAAGCGAATATAGTACGCATAAGACTCTCCTATTGTTTGATAAATTTAATTCATTATAGCATTTTTTAGGGAAAAAGAAAATACAATATATGGTAAAGATATAGTAAGGCTACATTAATTTGAGGAGAGGAAATGAAGAGCATAAAGAATATAAGAATAGTATGTGCAATAATATTTTTTCCTATAATTATGCAATTGACTGGGTGTTCTGGGAACTACATTAATGACAACGAGGCGAAAACGTTGGATTATACAGTAATAGAGGAAACTCAAATTCCGGAAGAATTTTTAAACCAAATTATGGAAAAAAAGGCAGAGAATTTCGAGTTAACATACAGAGATAATGAATATTTATACATAGCAAAGGGATATGGAGAGCAGGAAACCAGCGGTTATAGTGTTGCAGTTACGAATTTAACTACTGAGAATGAGGTGGTATATTTTGAGAGCAAATTACTAGAACCACAGGAAAATGAAAACGTTAATCACAATTCCAGTTTCCCATATGTGGTAATTAAAACCGAGTTGATAGAATTTCCGGTTATATTTAAGTAGGAATTGATTAAATTGTGTATAAAAATTCAAAAAAATATGAAATTAGTACTTCTGCACCATTGAAAAAACTCTTGTGCTTTGCTATACTAAAGCTACAATATATTGTGGCTTTAGGGATAGGGTAGCCGCTAGATAGAGGAGGCATGTAATGGAACAGGAAGAAATAAGCAAGGTACGCGCATCAGTACATCAGCAGTGTGGAAGCAGAGTAAAAATTCAGTTAGATCGCGGAAGGAATAAAATCGATATCCAGGAAGGTGTTATCCAAAAGGCATATCCAAGTGTATTTACCGTGTTGGTAGACGATGAGAGAGACCAGAATCCTCCTCAGTTACTGTCTTTTAGTTATACAGATATTATTACAAAGGATATTCGTATGAAACTTTGCTAATTGGAGTTTAGTAAATTAACATAAAAATCCCCCATTATGAATAGTATTAGTATTATCAATATTAAAACTATCATGATGGGGGATTTTGTTTATGGATTTAAAGCAGCAATATATAAAAAGAGATAGACAAATCGCAAAGGAATATGCCCAGATAACCTTTGATGATGACTATATAGTTAAGGATAATAAGCCTGATATACTAAAGGTGATTTGTACATCTGGCAATGTTTTCGTGGAGGAGATTAAAACCATTAACGAAGCAGTGTGGGTGAGTGGCAAGGTGAATTTTTACATAATATACAGAAGTGATATGGGAAGTATGCCAGAGAGAATAGATGGCATGATACCGTTCCAGGAGAAAATATTTGTGGATAATTTGTCTGAGCTGGACAGTGTGAAGGTATCTGGAAAAATAGATGATATCATGGTAAGTATTATTAATTCCAGAAAGGTGTCGGTAAAGGGGATAATAAGCTTTGAAGTAGTGGCAGAAGATATCGAGGAATTTCCTGTAACCTGTGGAATGCAGGATGATGATGAATATCAGCAGAAGGTAAGTGAACAGGAGTTGTTGGTACTCAAGCAGATGAAACGGGATGTGATGAGGATAAGAACGGATATTCAGCTGCCTAAAACAAAAGGAAATATTGCAAATATAATATGTAATTATGTAGATGTGAGAAATCTCGATAATGATTTGGGACAAGAAAAGCTGATTGTTCGGGGCGAGGCATATTATTGTGTTCTTTATCAGACTGAGGAAGGGGAACTGGAATGGATAGATGGTATGACTTCTATAAATGGAGAGGTTAAAAACGATAATCCTGAATTTGATGTATACTGGGCGAAGCTGGATTTAGTTCAGCATTCTATAGAAGCAGAAATGGATTATGACAGGGAGATGAGACAGCTGGGACTTGATTTGACTTTTGATGTGGAGCTAAAGAGTTGGAAGGATGAAAAGGTAGAAAGACTTGAGGATGTATATTCTCTGTCAGAAAATATTGAACCAGTATATAAAGCGGAGGAAGTAAGTGAACTTCTCATAAAAAATCAGGCAAAATGCAGAATCTATGAAAATATATCTCTGGAACAGGGACAGGAAAAAATAATGCAGATTTGCGGGATTAGAAGTGCTGCAAATATCGAGAGAACACAGATATGTGAACAGGGACTTATGGTAGAAGGTGTGTTAGAAATACACATAATGTATATAACAGCAGATGATGGATTCCCAATAGCACATCGATTTGAGCAGTTACCATTTGAACAGTGTGTTGATGTTGCCGGAATTACAGAAAACACTGAGATAAAATTACATGGTGATGTGGAGCAAATACAGATTAATTTGCTGGATAACGTAACCTATGAGATTAAAGCCACAGTTAATATCTCACTGTTGGCAATAGAAAAGCATTTGGTAGAAAACATTTCTGAAATAAAAAGGGTGGAGGAAACAGAAAATAATAACGGTGAAGTTCCAGGCATAGTAGGATACACTACAAAGGCAAATGAGAGCCTATGGGACATTGCAAAGAGATATAAAACAACAATAGAAAAAATAATGGAAATAAATGATATGAAAACCAACAATATCAAGGGTTCAGAGAAGATAATAATTGCTAAGAGTATTAGAATATGATAACATTACTACTGTTATTGTAACAAAAGGGAATTAGCAGAGGAGAAAAGTATGGATAACAACAATTACAACAATGGTGATTATTCAGCACCACAGCAGGATAATCCAAACAATCAGTACAACACAAATGGTCAGTACGATGCAAATAACCAGTATCAGTACAACACAAACGGTCAGTACGATGCAAATGGTCAGTATCAGTACAACACAAACGGTCAGTACGATGCAAATGGTCAGTATCAGTACA
>CAMFPD010000214.1 GCA_945971355.1 uncultured Lachnobacterium sp. | reverse complement strand
ATTACATATTGGGTCCTTATGTAAAAAACAACTTCTCTCCTCAGGAAATGCAAGAACTTTTGGCTTCTCATAAACTACCTGCCAGCATTTTACTATCTGTGAAGCTTTATTATAATCAATTTCCACAGCTAAGTTTTCAGATGATTCGAGGTGCTGTCATGGCAACCATGCGCACATTTATACCTAATACTCCAGAATATGGCTATCGCAAACTGTCTGGTTTTCATGAAGAATTGAAACCGCAAAAGCTTGTGGCAGAATCCACTAAAACATATGCTCACATAATCGAACAATACGAAATGGAAAATTTCTTTCTCAGAAAAATTACTGATGGTGACGTAAATGGAGTACGATTAGCTTACGAACATATAATAAGTTCATATTACGCCAGCACCTCCCCTGCACAACGTACTCTTTATTCCACAGACTGGAGCGGATTTGCTGTAATACGAACTCTTGCCAGAAAAGCCGCTGAACAAGGCGGGGCTTCCGTTGTTAAAATTGATGAAATTACAAGAGAAGGAATTCAGCAATTTGCCAGTGCTAAAAATGGCTCCGATCTAATTAAGGTACAAACGGAAATGATAATTAAACTTACACAAGCAGTCGCAGATTCTAAAAAACTCTCTGGCTACTCCCCTGTAATTCGAAACCTGTTAATCTATCTTTCGGCAAACTATACTCAAAACTACTCTCTTCATGATTTGGCAGAGCATTCTCATATCAGTGAAGAGCATCTTTCCCGCCTGTTTAGGAAAGAAGTTGGTACAACCCTAACCACATACATTGGTGATTTACGCGCCAAAAAAGCGGCTGAATTATTAAAAACCACACAACTTTCTATCTCTGAGATTGCAATGTACGTAGGTTACGCTGATAGTAATTATTTTGTAAAAGTATTTAAAAAGCGATATGGGATGACACCATCCGCATATCGCCTGTCTGCATCATTTTAATAATTCTAACTGTTTGATTATGTTATTGACATCTTCATACATTATACACTCTGTTCACCGATAGTCACACTTAACTTACCATCATAAATATTTACTGGTATCTCATCTGTGAAACTATATATTGTAACCTGCATAGGTTCTCCGTTGATGCACACAGAAACCATCTCTCTTTCCATATCCACAATCCAGTATTCTGTGACTCCTGCATCCATATATTTATGAAGTTTTTTGTGATAATCAGTCTGTCTTGTACTTGGGGAAACCACTTCTATCACAAAATCAGGAGCTCCTTCTATTCCCTTCTCCGTGATTCTATCTGAATTACAAATAACAGTAATATCCGGAATTACCAATGTATACTCATTCTCATCCAAATATACGTTTACACCTACATCAAAAACCTCACATCTTCCATTCATTTCATCTATGAAATCACTGATTGCCTTGCCTAGTTTTTTCACCATTCTCTGATGACTTACCCCTGCCATTTCTGAAATAATTAAATTGCCATCTATAAGCTCAAATCCCCTGTTTTCTCCCATTTTGTGCAATTCAGAAGCCCTCAGTCTATAGTCATGTAACGCTAAATTGCCATGAAGCTTTGACGCATCATCTCTTGGAACTGCATATGGAATTGGTGCATCATCTAAATTGCATTTCTCTCTATATATTGCTTCAAATTTCGCCTGATTGCCAATATCCTCTGGATGCTCTGCAAAATATTGCTGCATTGCAGCAACATATGCTTCCATCCTAACCTTCATCTCCTCTTTCAATAGGGTTTCATCCAGCTTTTCTATGGTCAAATAGGAAGGATTCTTTGTCTCGCCAGTCAGTATCTTACTCACCGTTCCCTGAGGTAATTCTGCAAGAAGCGCCAGCTGATATGTTGTTAACTTCAGTTTTTTCTTTCGTTCCCGAATTTCATCAACCTTCATTTGGGCCCCCTCTTTCCTATACATTATTTATTACACCAATGATATCCCTTCTTACACTTGAATCGTAACACCACGACAAAAATACGTCAACATGTTTTACCCGTATTCGGGTAATTCAGCTAATGTTTTATTCCAAATAATCATTTTAATCATGAAACAGCTAAAATATTAGTCCTTATTCGTCGTTCTACCATTTATTCTTTAATACATCACCCTTTAAATACAAGTTTCCCTTCACCTCAGTCTTAACTGGTGATAACATCCCCTTTCGTAGCATATAAGACACATTTTGACGAGTACACTCTAGAATGTCACATATTTCACTAGTGTCCAGAATATTTTTATTAATGAAATTATCAAAATCCTTTTTATTTATAGGTACACTATTATTCACATTATATAAAACATAAGACGGAATATCTATCGAATCGTTAAACGTAATACAATACCCTCCAGTACCTACTTTTCCCGATTCAAAAAGGGCAAGGTTTCTCATCACCTTATCAACACCATTAACTTTTTCAATTTGTCCTAACGATATCTTCTTAACAGTCTCGTCTTCAAAAAAACACAAAAGCATATTTTCTTCGCAAATGACGCAATCCACCAGGTTCTTTTTCCTTCTTTCTACTACAAATTCTGGCAATTCATCTAATTTTTTAATGTATAAACTGTCCTGTGAACATTTCCCTGCCGATATCTCTAGCATCTTCATTTCATCATATTCTGCCAGTTTATGCGTATCTAAAATAGCCTTTATGTTCTGTCTTCCGCTAGGGATAACTCTTTCTTTTACCCACAAAAAGCTTATATCACGTGGTATTGTGTATATATTTTTTTTAACATAGCTTGTAAACAAAAGTGGGGCAGACCATTCATCCAGATATTCCTGAAGTTCAATAATGTAAGTCTGCTCTTTTTCATAATATTGTAAAACTCCTACGGACATTTCATTTTCAGAATCGAGTATCTCATAAATTCTCATAGATTTTATACCTCTTGTATATCATATCCCAGATTTTATCGATATAAACCTCTGACAAAATCCCCTGTAAATCCTCAAAAATAATTTCTTTGTCGCGCTCTGTCAATTTGTTCTTGAATACTTTCTTCTTATCATCAATCAGCTTCAAATTATCGTAGCATGAATAACTGCCTATGAAATTCTGACATGGTTTATCTTCCATTTCATCAAACTTTTCAACCGCATCGTCCGACATACAAGAATAAACTAACGATAATCCATGATCAAAAAGTGGTGCTATTCTCAATGTATGAGCTCTTGAATTTCTAAGGACCTCAATATTTGCTCCATGTCTGTCTCTATTCAGAATAATATAATCAACAGCTATCATTCTATCTATATATCTCTTCCATCCTTGTCTGACACAAAAATCATAATGAGTTTCACCTTTTTCTGAATTGGTTCGATAAAAATCATCCAATGCTATTTTACTCTCGCCACGCATCTTGAAATCATTAGACGCACATAAGTAGGTATTATATATTTTTCCTTCAATTTCTATATCAGCATTTATTAATTCATAGTGAAGATGTTCAATTCCAAGTATTGTGAGCAATCTATCAACAATAATCTCATTGACACACTCATGCCCAATAATCCCATTGACTGGATCAAAATTAGATAATTTGTAATATATCTTTTTTCCATCCAATGATGATTCCGATTTCAAAAATGTTCCAGCGGTTCCACTGGAACTTCTTATATGAGACCAATTCAAATATGTTAAATCTTGCTTTTTTTTCACGATTTTTGTATCCATGTCTTCACCCTTACTATTCAACAATATATTTGACGCGCGTCAAATATTCTATATTTATTATATAGTCATATTTTACGCGCGTCAAATATTTTATATACATTATGAAATTATAAATGATATGCTCCTGATGTCAGGTAAACTCAGAACCAAACTCAATTGATTAATTACATAATCTTTCTGTAAAGTTCTTTCAAATCTTCTACATTTGTATCTCTAGGAT
>CAMFPD010000213.1 GCA_945971355.1 uncultured Lachnobacterium sp. | reverse complement strand
TGCAACAAAAAAAGCCGGGCGACTGCTGGTAGCTTCCGCGCTACCGTCTTAGTCATCCGACTTTTAGTATCTTCCTGTAATGAATCTAAGGAATGATACTGGCTCTTTACCAGAACGTCTTGTATCATTAGCATACTTCTCATATGTGCAGACTACCTGGCCAAATGTCATTGTTGCATCAATTGTGTACATATTAACACCTCCTATATTCTTTTATCAGGCACTGCTATTTCCTGCCTGCGATGTTAATATACGCCCCTTTTTAGTGATTGTCAACAATTTTAATGTAAATTTTTTGTGAAATATTCATAAAGAGCAGAAACTGGTTTATTTATACGGGTTTCCAACCAATTCATTTGACCTTTCATTTGACCTTTCATTTGACCATCCTCCTACCTGGATATATACACTTCTCCTTCTATATTTCCTACGCAGTAATTATTCCTATTCTGTTTCTTAATCTTATAAAGCATATCATCCGCAATATGAAGGAAATCCCACACCTTGTGTGTCTTTGTTGGAAAATCGCAGCACATTCCCTGAGATATAGTGACAATAGGAAGAGCTTTGGAATATTTGTGCTCCATGCATTTATCCATGACTTCTTTTTTAAGCTCCTTCACATAGTCCATAGCCATGTCAGGGCTGATATTCTCATATATAATGACAAATTCGTCTCCACCATACCTTGCACAAAATCCGTTATGTCTCGACACTACCTTATTAAGACACTCTGATACCATAAGAAGACAATTATCACCGGCTTGATGACCATAGTTATCATTGAATTCTTTAAAATAATCGATATCCAAAATTTCAATTGCAAATGACGTACCAGCTTTCTTTGTCTTGCTAAACAACTTATCAGCATAATCATTAAGCTTAAATCGGTTTGCCAATCCTGTCAGCGGGTCATGCTCTGATCTTTCTTCCAGGATTTTGTTCTGCAATTCCACCTCATGCTTGGCTTCATTTGCCTTTTCAAGACTCTTCCTCAAAAAGAGCACATTGTTAATCATGTCTCTTGTTTCAACCTCTCTTCGTTCCGAGAGTTCATAATAAAGTCCTGCTGCCTGCAAATACTCAGCGTTCTGAGAATGCTTTCTATAATACTTTATTTTTAGAGAGATTTCTTTAAGCTGCATATTTGTAATGTTAAAGCTTCGAATCATCGGCTCAAGTGTATCAATTATATTCCAGAACTCCTTGTCCTTATCACATTCCAGCAACAATTCACAGTATGTATACAAATCATCGAATATATCCATAAATGCTATATTGTTTGCCACATTTCCATCTATATGAGCTATGCACTCATCTCTAAGCTCGTAATTTCCGCTTCTATGATAAAACAATGCCTCTGCACACAACACTCCAATGTGATCAATGTAGTCTGCATTTTCCCAATTTTCTCCATGGATTCTTCTAAAAATCGAATCCACACCATCTAATTTTCCCTGAAGGACAAGACAAATCGCGATATTTTGGTGTATACATATCATATAACTGTGATATGTGGCATCCTTCGGCAAAGCTTCAGCCAAATCCAATGCTTCATATAAAAACTTCTCTGCCTCGCTGTATTGTTTTCCCTGTATATTGAGTGCTCCGCAATTTATTTTTATTATTATCTCTACCTCTGGTATCGCAATCTTTTTGCAATAAACTAAACCGTTCAGATAATAATCATAAGCTATTGGAAGGTTTCCTCTGTTCATAGCTATAATTCCAAGAATATTATAACTTCTCGCAATAAGCTCCCATTCCTCAGCCTTCTCCAGATATGACATTGCCTTACTGATTGTGGCAAAAAACGAATCACCATCATTTAATATATAGTAAACCTCTGCAATGTAATAATATCCGAAGCCCAAAAGCCTAGCGTCATCCATTTTTCCTGCATATTCTATTATGTCGTTGCAGTACTTTAAGGTGAGCTCCGCATCCTTTTGATGGTTGTCGTACACTCCCTGTACCCAACTTTTAACTATTTCATTATAATTCGTAAATTCCATGAGCTCACCTCCCAGTGCTGTTCTTTTTCTTTGTGTTTCTAGTGTATTCTAACACATATTCGTAAAAAAGAAATTTCCAATTATCAATTATTCTGCTACAAGATATGTCATTGGATCCACATATTCACCGTCCTTAGTCATTGCAAAATACACATTGCTGCCTTCAACTGCATAATACTTTGTGGGTTCACTTACATATCCAATGACCTGACCACTTTCAAGAGTGTCTCCCTTTTCAAAATTCAATTCCTTTAACTGTCCATAGATTGCTGAGTAACCATTTCCCAAATCAACTGTCACTGTACAGCCAGTCTCCTCATTCATAGACACATCAGTTATAGTTCCTTTTGCACCACAGTAAACCTTGTCATTTACATTAGCCTCTATTGCAAGACCATAATTATACTGATACTGCTGTAATGTTGGCATATAGATGGTCTGTTCTGCCGAAAATGGAAGGATAACCTCCCCCTGTACCGGCCACTTCATAACGCTGGCCTCACCGAAGGATAATCCATTGCTTTCGGCTTGTGACTTTACCTCAGCCGAAGTCTCCACAGATGTATCTTCATCCTTTGCCACAGTATCGTTGTCAGCAGCTTCATTGTCATCCCCATCATTGCCTGCATTCTTGTCAGCACCATCTTCAGTTACACCATCATTGATACCAGTACTCTTGCCACTGTCATTTTTGATACTGCTGTCCTTAGTGCTGTCATTTTGAATGCTATCATTCTTTCCTACCCTTGCGGCTGCTTCGTCCAAGTCAGCATTTCTGATTTCATTTTCCTGCACCTCATCTGCGCTCTGGTATTTCTGGATGCTGCTACTCTCTAATGCCTGCTCATTCTGAGTCTCATCTTTTGCATGTTCAGTTGAATACGCACCTGCAAGTCCAATGGCTCCTGCCACCAGACATGCAAGTGCGGCTATATATTGCTTCTTCATAGGGCACACCTCCATTGTCAAATAATCTATGACAATAGTGTTTCCCCTATACTATTTTTTATTCATTTTTGAACCCACTATATTACTTAATTTAGCAAATTGCTCAAGGCTTAAAGCTTCCCCTCTGACATTAACAGGAACACCGAGTTCCTCAATACTTTCCTGAATAAGTTCCTTCGACAAGTTTATTCCACCAAAATTATTCAACCCATTTGCAAGAGTTTTTCTTCGCTGGTTAAAAGACGCTCTGATAAGCTTAAACATAAGCTTCTCGTCCTCTACATCAACAGGTGGCTTCTCATGTCTGGTAAGTTTTATTACAGCACTGCCAACCTTTGGTTGTGGCATAAAACAGCTAGGTGGAACATTCACCACAATCTCTGGTGTTGAGTAATACTGCACTGCCAGAGACAGGGCGCCATACTCTTTACTTCCAGGACCTTCCTGCATTCTGTCCGCCACCTCTTTCTGTACCATAATAGTGATACTGTCAATCGGCACATGACTTTCGAACAATCCCATGATAATTGGAGTTGTTATGTAATATGGCAAATTGGCCACAACTTTTATTGGTTTTCCATTATTGTACTCATTAGCAAGTGCATTTATGTCTACTTTTAAAATATCATCATTAATAACTTTTACATTGTCATATTCAGACAAAGTATCCTTAAGGATTGGGATTAGATTCGTATCAATCTCTACCGCGATTACCTGCCTTGCAGCTTCACAGAGATACTGTGTCATTGTTCCAATTCCCGGACCAATTTCCAGAACCATATCATCCTCTGTAACATTTGCCTCAGCAATAATATCCTCTAAAACAGATGGATTAATCAGGAAGTTCTGTCCGAATTTCTTTTGAAAATTAAAATTATATTTTTGTAATACAGCTATTGTGTTTTGGGGATTTCCCAGTGTTGCCATAATTTTTCTCCTT
>CAMFPD010000212.1 GCA_945971355.1 uncultured Lachnobacterium sp. | reverse complement strand
TCTCAAGTGATGGAGATACAGGAGAGGACAAGATGCTCAAGGGCGCAAAACGTGAGCACAAGACGGTAATGGAGATTGCAAAACAGTATACAGATGAATTTTTCAATGACTTTAAAGCTGTTAACAATAGAATGCCAGACGTAGTTGAGCCAGCTACAAACTGTATACCAGAGTTTATCAATATGGTAGAAGTGCTTCTTGAGAAGGGCTATGCATATTTTGCTGGTGGAAATGTATATTTCGATACATCAAAGCTTGATGATTATTTTGTATTTTCATCTGCAGTTGAAAAGGAACAGCTTCAGGTAGGTGTCAGAGATGACGTTGAAGAAGATGTAAATAAGAAGAATAAGAATGACTTTGTATTGTGGTTTACACAGTCTAAATTCGAGGATCAGGCTCTTAAGTGGGATAGTCCATGGGGCGTGGGATATCCAGGCTGGCATATTGAATGTTCATGCATCAGCATGAAGCATTTGGGAGAGTATATGGATATTCACTGCGGTGGAGTCGACAATATCTTTCCTCATCATACAAACGAGATTGCTCAGTCTGAAAGCTATCTGGGACATAAGTGGTGTAACTATTGGTTTCATGTAAATCATTTGAACGACAGAGCTGGTAAGATGAGTAAATCAAAAGGTGCGGTACTTACTGTTTCTGTTCTCAAAGAAAAAGGTTACAATCCACTTGCATATAGATTATTCTGTTTACAGTCTCATTACCGTAAGCCGTTGGAGTTCTCCTTTGATGCACTGGATAATGCGGCAACAGCGTACAATAAGCTTGCCAAGAGAGTTGCAGAATTTAAGGATGAAGGAACTGTGGATGAGGCTGCATTTGCTTCGTACAAGGCACAGTTTATGGATGCTGTAACTAATGATTTGAATACATCTATGGCGATTACAGTTCTCTATGATGTTGTTAAGGCAGATATCAATGACAAGACAAAGCTTGCACTTATCGAGGACTTTGATCAGGTTCTTTCTCTTGAGCTTTACAAGAATGGAAAGCTTCTTGCAGAGAGTACAACAGCCGTTGATTCTGAGCTTGAGGAATTTATTAATACAAAGATTGCAGAGAGAGCAGAGGCTAAAAAGGCTAAGGATTTTGCAAAGGCAGATGCTATAAGAGATGAACTTCTCGCAAAGGGTGTTGCAATTAAGGATACACGTGAAGGCGTTAAGTGGGAGCTTGTTTAATGGAAATTGATTCATATATCAGAGAACAGTTCGGACTGAAAAAAAAAGATATAAGGACATATTCTCCTTTGACCCTGGCTTATATCGGGGATGGAATATTTGACCTCATTATAAGAACCATTGTTGTCGATAAGGGGAATACAAGTCCCAATGAACTACACAGACATACGAGCAGTATTGTGAAAGCCCATACCCAGGCACTTATGGTGGAGGCACTGGAAAAGGAGCTTACTTCGGAGGAGTATGATGTGTACAGGAGAGGCAGAAATGCAAAATCTGTCACAACTGCTAAGAACGCTTCTGTGGCCGATTATAGAAAAGCAACTGGCTTTGAGGCATTGATGGGATATCTTTATCTGGAGGATAAGTTCGAGAGAGCGGTGTTTCTCACAAAACGTGCCCTTGAGATATTGCAGATTGAACCATAAACAGATATTTGGGTAACAACTTACATATTTTATAGAAGGCAATAACACATATTGTGGATTGAAGTAAGAGGTAAAATGGATAAATTCAATAACAAAACCGAAAATGGAAATGAAGTGGAAAAGTTCCATGAAAACTATATCGAGGGGCGTAATGCTGTTTTGGAAGCATATCGTTCAGGAAAAACAATTGATAAGCTTTTTGTGCTGGATGGATGTCAGGATGGACCCATTAAGTCCATTACAAGGGAAGCGAGAAAACATGATTCAATAATAAATTATATAAGTAAGGATAGATTGGATCAGATGTCGGAGACAGGAAAACATCAGGGTGTTATTGCAGTTTCAGCAGCATATTCATATGCGGAGGTTGATGATATTCTCCAGATTGCAAAGGATAAAGGGGAGGCTCCATTTATTTTCATTCTGGATGGAATCGAGGATCCTCATAATCTTGGAGCAATAATCAGAACTGCTAATCTTGCAGGTGCCCATGGAGTTATCATTCCAAAGAGAAGAGCTGTAGGTTTAACACCAACTGTTGCAAAAACATCGGCTGGTGCAATTAACTATACACCTGTTGCCAAGGTTACAAATATATCTAACACTATAAAGGAACTAAAGGATCAGGGAATGTGGTTTGTCTGTGCTGATATGGGAGGAACAGATATGTATGATCTGAATCTCACAGGACCAATAGGACTTGTCATTGGGAACGAGGGGGATGGTGTCAGCAAGCTTGTAAAAGAGAATTGTGACATGGTTGCTTCAATTCCAATGAAGGGAGATATTGATTCCCTTAATGCTTCAGTAGCAACTGGAGTTTTAGCATATGAAATAGTTCGTCAACGACTTAAGAAGGGATAAAAAATTGGAAGGGTATGAAATATACACAGACGAGCAATTGATACAGAGACTCAGGGATGGAGATGAGTCTGTGATGGATTATATTCTTAATAAATATAAGCCACTTGTCAGAAAAGAGTGTAATACCTTATACCTTATAGGGGCTGAAAATGATGACCTTATACAGGAGGGGATGATTGGGCTGTTTAAGGCGGTGAGAGACTACAAGGAATCGGAATCTCACTTTTATCATTTTGCAAAATTATGTATTGATAGACAATTATATTCTGCGATTGATAAAGCAAAGCGCAAAAAACATCAGCCTTTAAATGAGTACGTATCATTTTTTGTTGATGAGAACGAAAATGGTGGTGTGCTTGAAGACTTTTTGGGGCAGAACACTATGAGTCCTGAGCAGATGATTATTGAGCAGGAAAAGTTTGAGGAGTTCAAAAAGAGTCTTCAAAAAGATTTGAGTGGGATGGAGAATGAGGTGCTCAAGCATTACCTCGATGGTAATGATTATATTCAGATTGCCGATATAATGGGAAAGAGTCCAAAGTCTATCGACAATGCACTTCAACGTATCAGACAGAAAATTAAAAGAAAGTAGGTGATTGTATGGAATTTCAAAGAGTAGGTAAGCATACTGTCAAATGTGTTATCTCTGAGGAAGAAATTTATGATTTAGGATATTCTATTGATGAGATAATGAGCAATGGAGAGCGAACACAGGAGTTTATGAACTACATATTTGACATGGCAGAACAGGAATTTCAAATGAAATTTGATATGGGAGTGAAGACTGTAAGAGCAGATTTTCTTCCAGATCATACAATCTCCTTAACCTTTTCTGAACATCCATCTTCTGGAGATATGATGGAACATTTGAAGGATATTGTAAATGGCTTGCTTAGTACAGTTCCACAGGAAAAGTGGAAGCAGATTAAGGAGCAGGTATCAGATGAAGATGAAGCTGCTGATGATAAACAAGCAGAGAGAGTCCAGGTTATTATACTGCTTAAGTTTGAAGATCTTGACACTGCAATAAGCTTCTCGAAGAGAGTTTCCATGAGTGAAATACCAAACAATTCACTATACAAGTATTCGGATGAGTACTATTTGATAATGGATTTGTCAGATTCCCAGGAGGCCGAGGTCAAAGCCTTGTCTATGCTGACGGATGAATATGTTACAGACATTCAGGTTGGAGGTCAGAGAGCCGCATTTATAGAGGAACATGGTGAATGCATTGTTTCGAATGATGCGGTAACTACACTTAGTCAACTGTGATAATTCTATATAGTTAATTTTAAGTTGAAGATTTTTAGACTGCCCTCTTTGGTTAGTACATTTGGGACTGCCATAATTGATAGTTCAATACTTGCTAAGTTCATTTGCTGACATGCCATGCTGTTATCCAGTTAAGTTCAAT
>CAMFPD010000211.1 GCA_945971355.1 uncultured Lachnobacterium sp. | reverse complement strand
CACCATCCGACATCATTGCAAAATCAATTGGATGTGCAAGGTTTCTGTCCTTTACGTACAAAACATAGATAGAATTTGTTAATACAAACGGTGCATCATCTGGAAGCTTATCGTTATCAGCTCCATTAATTTTGTACTGCTTTACAATAAGGTCCTCTACGTCAGGAAACAGCTGAGCATATACGTCTTTTAAAAGCTCATACTTATCATTGAACTTATCCTTAAGCTGATAAATAATACGAGGTAAATTCTCAGCATCAATCATCATATCACCAATTCCCTTTCGGATAATCGGGTCAGGTCTGTAGAAACTCTTGGCATCCAAGTTATTCTCCATATAGAATTTCATGCTGTTCAATTTTCTGATGATATCAGCATAGTATATCTCATCATAAGCACGAAGTTTATTCACAACCAACTCTGTCGGCTCCACTTTTATCTTAGATGAGCAACGACCTGTCTCGGAGCTCTTATACATTGCTGTTTCTGCTGTTCTAGAAATTAGCTGCGTGTACTTCTGTCCCTTCTCATCCAGTTTGATTCTCAGATACTCCTGAACAATCTCAGGAACCTCGTCCTCATCACACTGCCAAGCGAACTCATATCCATACTGTACACGGTACTCCTGCCCAGCATCCTCTGTTAATACCTCTACCTCAAACTTGTAATTTCTGCCCTGCATACTCTGGTTAATCGGAATAAGATTAGAATTAGCCATCATCTCCATCTTATCGTCAATGGATGCTTTTATAAAAGCCAATCCAAAATCAATACCAGAAAGTACGTTGGACTTACCAAAATTATTAAGTGCTACCAAAGCTGTAATATTATCAAAAGTTATTTTTACATCAGATAGATTCTTAAAACCATCTATCAATACGGCCTGTATCTTCATAGTGACACACTCCTTCTTCTTTTTCATACTCAAACTATACCACCTCTTTCAATGAAATGCAATAATATTTTGCGTATTTTATGATCATTTTATCCTTTTGGCTTTAAAACTGTTATTTCGCGGTAAATATTTTTGCTTTTCTTTCGTTTTTATGTACAAAAAAAGAAGGTGTCTTTCAACCTTCTTCTTCCAACACTATATTTCGTATTCACTTATAAGTTTTTATCGTCACATTGAAAACTTTAAGTCAGAAAAAAAAGGGGGCAAACGGGGTGCAAATCTCATCTCAAATGTGCCCTCATCCCGCATAAATACTACATTCCTACTACTAAGTCCAAAGAATACCGTGGCAGATGAATAAGATTTTTAGCATATTTCTTATATCCTCCTAAAATCCCTCAAAGCCTTATAAATACTGGCTTTGCGAGGTGGTGCATTTGGCAGACTAACATTTGTTTTTTGATAAAAATTGATGCTTTTTCCCATATTTTTATGGGCAAAAGTGTTATTTTTGTGTTACAAAATACGTCTTCAAAATGCCTAAATTACACCTTTAATTTTCATTATATTTCTAGCCTCTTTTAACCTGACAAGTTCCTCTCTGGCATCATCTAATCCTAGGTGCGTATACACGTTCATGGTCACCGCGATATCCGAATGTCCCATGATGTACTGAAGCATCTTGGGATTCATTCCCTGACGTGCCATATTCGAGCAAAAGGTGTGTCTACATATATGCGGAGTAATCGGTGGAAGCTGTAATGCATATTCACGATTATACTTGTCCCTTGCATGCTGAATGTACTTCTCCCAATGAAGTGCCACCATAGGCTTTCCTGCCTTATCAAAGAAAAGAAATCCACCGTAGCCATCAATGATAGGTTCTCGCTTTGGCTTATTACGATTAGCTACAATTCTTTTGCATAATTCCTTGACTTCCTCTGTCATAGGAATCTTACGCGTGCCACTTGTTGTCTTTGTAGACTCAATGTAATACTTCATGCTACGAGAACGCTGAAGCTGATGATCCACATTGATTACTTCCTCGTCAAAACCCAATTCTTTAACTGTAAGCCCACAGAATTCGCTGATACGAAGACCTGTGCTAAAAAGAAATAAGAATGCATCATAATATCTTGAATAATGATTATCATTCTTTACAAACTCTAAGAATCGCCTCTGGTCCTGCGGTGATAATGCTTCACGCTTATTGCTATCATTGATAATAACCGAACCCATCTCAAAATCAAATGGATTCTTTAGAATCATATCATCATCTAAAGCCATCTGAAAGCTTTACTTGATCCACATGACGAAATGCAAACTCTGTTTTATTCAGCGTATTGATAACCGTCTTATAATTTGCCAGCGTAGAATGCTTTACACCGATCTTAAGAGAAATGTAACGCTCTACTAGTTCAATCACGGTCAAATCACTACCTGAAATACCTTGCATAAATAGTGACTGAATCTGCTTTTCCTTTTCTCTAAGCGGAAGGTCCTTACGTTTGTGCGCTTTTCTATTTATCCGTATATGCCCTTCCAGTTGCCGCTAAATGCATAAAAGGATACTGCTCTTTAATGGTTTTCTTTGAACACTCCTGCTTGCCAGAAAGAAGATATCGCCCCACTTTTTCCAATACTTCTATTTTTTCCAATACTTCTATTTTCTCCATAGTAATATCACCTGCACAGCTATCATAACATGTTTACTTGAGTCAAAAAATTGTATTCTATAATTCATATGTTATCTCAACTCCCTTCAACAGCTTGCTTTTCTCCGTGTTCCATAATATTGTTAATCATTTATCCGTGTAATTATTCTTCGCGCAAGACTAAGAAGCCATTCCGATTCTTGACTTTGAGAATCCCACATGCCTATTTTATCTTTGTAGGTAATATCACTATAGCAAATATTCCTTTACTGTACGCATTTTATAATAGATTACCCCCCACTATATCTGCAAGTACCCAGCCAATCGGAATAGACCACCAAATGGCATATACCCCTAATGGAGTATGTGGTGCTAACAGATAGGAAAGTAACACTCTTGTTCCCAAAGAAATTACCGTAAGTACAAGAGACATTTCTGCACACTGAATACCTCTGTAATAACCATAAAGGAGAAACAGAATACCAATTCCAAAACCAGCAAAGGCTTGAGAAATAACGGTTGCTATAGCAGAACCAGCCCCCCACTGAAGTGAAACAACAAAATATAGATCCAGTCCAATGTTGATTGCGGAAGAGATTGCAAGAAATATAAGAAGAACAACAGAATTTCCAATGGAACGAAGTAAGTAAACAAAAAAATTATATTAAAAAAATAAAACCTATTCCAATAAAAATAATCCTTACATAGCTTCGCATCGTATGGTAAATCTCATCAGGGATAGCAAGTATCTGCAGGATACAATCTGTTCTCGGAAAAATAAGCAAATAAATGATGATTGTCACTACACCAATAAACAATGAATGACATACGGATATCCTGCTTCATCTCCTCCATTTTGCCTGCACCAAAGGATTTGGAAAACAAAGCTCCGCTTCCCATGCATAAGCCTATGATAAGTGAGGTTAGGAAAGTCATTAGTGTATATGCTGCTCCTACCGCAGCCAGAGCATCCGAACTCACAAAACGTCCAACAATGATAGTATCAGCTATGTTATATATCTGTTGGAGAAAATTTCCTGCCATCATATGAAGTGTAAATAGCATCAGATTCTCAAAAGTATATCCCTTTGTTATTTTTCTATTATTCATCTTACCACCTAATACATGCCAATTGTCACGTCTTTTTGTTCTCAGTTTTTATCTCAAATTAAGGACGTGACATTGCGTAGAAACAGTATAACACATCAAATCTCTTCTTTCCTCAGCTTTTCATAATTTCAAATTCATGCATACTTTCAATCTCTCCACAAGACTGAAAGTTGTCGTCTCGCTTGCAAAGATAAAATTACAATTTTATTGCCATTACACAAAACTTTGGAACCGAATCTCTAGTTGCTGTTGCC
>CAMFPD010000210.1 GCA_945971355.1 uncultured Lachnobacterium sp. | reverse complement strand
GACGCTGCGAGAGGCAATTCATAGTGTGAAAAATTCAGTGTGTATAAATGAATTAGAAATAGCAATACAAGGAGGGTATCTCAGGTTGTAACTGAGTGATTATCTCCTCCGAAAATCAAGATGAAAAAGGAGAACAAAAATGGCAGATAAGAATGTTGGTAAGATTACCCAGATTATCAGTGCTGTTCTGGATATTAAATTTACAGAAGGCAAGCTGCCTGAGATCAATGATGCAATTGATATTCCTCTTAAAGATGGGGGAAAATTAGTTGTTGAGGTTGCTCAGCATCTGGGTGATGACACAGTTAGATGTATCGCCATGGGACCTACAGATGGTTTGGTTCGTGGAATGGATGCAATCGCAACTGGGGCACCAATTTCTGTACCAGTAGGTGAGAACACCCTGGGAAGAATGTTTAACGTGCTTGGAAATCCAATAGATGAAGTTGAACCTCCTACAACAGAGGAGAACTGGCCAATTCACAGACCAGCTCCAGCATTTGAGGAGCAGGCAACATCACAGGAGATGTTAGAGACAGGTATCAAGGTAGTAGACCTCCTCTGCCCATATCAGAAGGGTGGAAAGATTGGTCTTTTCGGTGGTGCCGGTGTAGGTAAAACAGTATTAATTCAGGAGTTGATTCACAATATCGCTACAGAGCACGGTGGATACTCAGTATTCACAGGTGTAGGAGAGCGTACTCGTGAAGGAAATGACTTGTACTATGAAATGAAGGAATCAGGAGTTATTGATAAGACTACCATGGTGTTCGGTCAGATGAATGAGCCACCAGGAGCTCGTATGAGAGTTGCACTTACAGGTCTTACAATGGCAGAGTACTTCAGAGATAAAGGTGGAAAGGATGTGCTTCTCTTCGTAGATAACATCTTCCGTTTCACACAGGCAGGATCTGAGGTTTCAGCTCTTCTTGGACGTATGCCATCAGCCGTTGGTTATCAGCCAACACTTCAGACTGAGATGGGTGCTCTTCAGGAGAGAATTACATCAACAAAGAATGGATCAATCACATCAGTACAGGCTGTATATGTGCCAGCTGATGACTTGACTGACCCAGCTCCAGCTACAACATTTGCTCACTTGGATGCTACAACAGTACTTGAGCGTTCCATCGCAGAGCTTGGTATCTATCCGGCGGTAGATCCACTTGCATCTACATCACGTATTCTTGACCCACGAATTGTAGGACAGGAGCATTTTGAGGTTGCTCATGCTGTGCAGGAGATTTTACAGAAATACAAAGAGTTACAGGATATTATCGCTATCCTTGGTATGGATGAATTATCAGAGGATGACAAGCTTGTTGTAAACCGTGCACGTAAGGTTCAGAGATTCCTTTCTCAGCCATTCTTCGTTGCGGGACAGTTTACAGGTCTTGAAGGAAAATATGTTCCAATTGCTGAGACAATCCGTGGATTCAGGGAAATCATAGAAGGAAAGCATGATGATGTTCCTGAAGCTTATTTCCTTAATGCAGGAAGTATTGATGAAGTACGCGCCAAAATGCAGTAAGGGGTGAGCGTATGGCAGATAATATATTCAAGGTAGAAATAATTACACCTGATAGAGTTTTCTACAAAGGAGAATCAGATTTTATTGAGTTTACCTCTATGTCTGGAGAATTAGGTGTATATAAAAATCATATTCCTATGACAACAGTTCTTGCGCCGGGATTAGTAACAATCC
Source organism: uncultured Lachnobacterium sp. (assembly GCA_945971355.1). Taxonomy (GTDB): domain Bacteria; phylum Bacillota; class Clostridia; order Lachnospirales; family Lachnospiraceae; genus Roseburia. The sequence continues at coordinate 2,230 of CAMFPD010000210.1, read as the reverse complement.
ACAACGGTGAGGAAGAGAAGGTTGCAGCTGTCCATGCTGGATTTGCTGAGATACTTGGAGACAAGGTTACTCTTCTTGCAGAGCTGGCTGAGTGGCCTGACGAAATTGATGTCAGCCGTGCAGAGTCTGCCAAGGAACGTGCAGAGGAAAGACTTGCTAACCATACAGCAGAAATTGATGTGAAGCGTGCGGAGTTTGCACTTCGCAAGGCTCTTATTCGAATCGATGCTGCTGATCACAAGTAAATATCGTTAAAAGGAAACAGCTCTAGCGATAGAGCTGTTTTTTTACCACTTAGTGCTCAAATTTTACCTCTTATCTGAAAAGTATTTACAGAAAACCTTACATCTAATATTATCAATAATGTAAACAGCAAGAGGAGTGAAAAATGAAAATAAGGATTGAAATCGAGGAGGGAATCGAGGAAGAAGAAGTTGTCATACGATGTCGGGAGCTAAGCGATGAAGTCGTAACGCTACAAAGGCAAATTGGTGATAAACTAAACTCAAAAATGCAGATAGAGGTTTCAAAGCGTGATATTACATACTATCTGACACTGGATGAGATATACTTCCTTGAGACTGAGGAAAATCTGGTGGTTGTCCACACGGCTGCCGATATTTATGAGACAAAGCAACGCCTGTATGAATTGGAGGATATGCTTCCAGGGTGCTTTATGAGGGTTTCGAAGTCTACAATTATAAATACAGACAAGATTCGCTCGATCCAGAAAAACATTACAGGGGCGAGCAAGGTAGAGTTTAATGCTACTAAGAAATGTGCTTTTGTTTCAAGAAACTATTTTAAAGTATTAATGAGTAAATTAGAGGAAAAGAGGTTAAAAAAATGAAAGATAAGAAAAGTATTTTCTGGGGATTAATAATAATTTTATTAGCGGTTTATGTAATTGTAAGTAGGCTTTTTGCAGTGCCTGATATTCCAGTTATCAAGATTGCATTCACACTTTTATTTGTTTATATAATTTATAACGGAATTAGAAGTCTTCATTTTGGTGAGATATTTATTCCATTGGCACTTATCGCTTGTCAGTATGATGAGTATATTGGAATTGAGGAGCTTACTCCATGGCCAGTACTTCTTGCAGCTGTTTTGCTATCAATCGGATTTAGCATGATTTTCAAAAAGAGAAGAAGAGTTATCCATGATGGTTCATCAGTAGTGTTTGATAGTGTGGATATTGATGAGGAAGATGGAAATACAATCTGTGTAAAAAACACATTCAGTGAGACCAGTAAGTATGTAAATTCAAATGATTTTACAAGTGGAGATATTAAGAATACCTTTGGAGAGACAAGAGTGTACTTCAACAATGCTGTGTTGGCAAATGGTAAGGCAACACTTTATGTTGATAATACATTTGGAGAGACATGTATTTATATTCCAAGAACATGGAGATTGGATTTAAAGAAAAATAATTCATTTGGTGATATTGCTGTAAGAGGAAATGGAAATAATGATATGGATGCACCATTGATTACCATTGATGCTAAGAATTCATTTGGTGAGATTTGTATTGTTTTTGAATAATAGAAGGGGATAGCTATAATGAGTAGTTATGATTATCAATTGCTTTTTGATGGTTTATTCGGAGGGCTTACACTTGTAAATAATTTGTTTTCTACAGCTGTTTTTGTTCTTATTATCGTAGCCAGAGGCTTTTTGTTTAGCAAGGCAAACGAGCCAGCGTGGGCAACAGTGGTTCCGTTTTACAATTTATATATTCTGTTTAAGATTGCAGGTAAGAAAAAAATGTTTCCAGCATATTTGAGCTGCTATATAGTAATGATTGTAGATGTGATAATAATGATAGTTACTATATTGGGAACATTTTTATCTGTACTAGTGCGATTGGGAAATGGCTTTACATCCAGCGTTTTAACCGCTTCAATTGGAGTAGCAATAAGTGGGGTTGTACTGGTGGGATTATCTATTGCTATGATTGTACTGAATATTTTAATGTGTATCGGGCTTGCAAAGAGCTTTGGAAAGGGTGGAGGATTTGCCTGTGGACTTATCTTCCTTGCGCCAATCTTCTACTGTATCATGGCTTTTAGCAATGATATTGTATACCTTGGACCAGGTGGCCCTCAGCAGGCAGCGCCAGGTGCAGGATATGGATATGGTCAAAATGGAGGCCAGGTGCCACCACAGAATATGAACTACGGAGGTCAGGTGCCACCGCAGAATATGAATTATGGAGGTCAGGTGC
>CAMFPD010000209.1 GCA_945971355.1 uncultured Lachnobacterium sp. | reverse complement strand
GCAGTGGATTTGTGAGAGTAGTATTTAGCTCTCTCACCAATCTCATCTGCCCAATTTTCATATAGAGCAGCAATCTCTTTTTTCTGAGAAGCCATAATGGCATCCCTTGCCGCTTCAGCATCTTTGAATATCAGCTTGTTAACCATTATGACTCCTCCTCCCTTATCTTAATAAAGTCCCCACTCAGCAAACTTTTCAAAGCCACCAGCAGCTGTAATAAAGTCTCTTGCAATTCTTACAATGTCTGAGTAAGGTCTGCCGTCAATTGTTTCATCTCCAATAGCACAACACAATTCAACAGGTTTGTTTTCATTCTGTGCCTTAAGGAAAGCATAAATGTTAACCGATACATCAGCCTTGCTAAGGTCCTTGCCATGAAGTCCGCCACCGGTAACTCCATCAGCCATATCAGAACCAAGTTTTCTGTTTGTTGCACCTGTATCAACATTGATTCCACCGGTCCAAGGACCAAGAGGGTTGATAATTGCATCAAAGTAAGTTTCTCTCAACTCAACTTCAGGTGCATTGCTCTGGCAAATAATAAGACGATTGCCATCAAGAATATACTTACCATCAGTACCATACTTATTATAAATATCTCTTGCAATATCACTTAGTGCCTTCTGCTCGTTAGTAAGGGGCATTCCTTTGAAAATGCCATTGTCGCCGCAACGAATGTTTTTATTCTGGTTTCTTGCAAGATGTTTATCCTGTGCAACAATCGCTACATCAACCTTAATTTTACCGGCGATTCTTACGACAATATTTGCAATCTCATGCTTTGTAAAACTTTCGCTTGTTTCAATAATGACATGACAAGTACCATGCCCAATCAAAACCTCAACTGCAATTTTAGGATTTTTATTTTTCTTATATGCAAGATCAACAATCGCACCTGCAATTCTATCAGCAATTTTATCAGGGTGTGCCGGATTTACTTTCTCAATCATTTTCAATTATCTCCATTTCTTCAGATTCTTCTTTGATTTCCCCTTCTACGACTTCTTTGCCGGTTCCACCACCATAAGGTAGCTTATCAATACCAATTGTACCAGCAAAAGAACTATCCTCAATCAACTGACGTTCCAGAGCAATTTGTTCAAGTTCTTCCTGAACCTCATCATCAGTAAGACCTCTCCACTTCTTCATATAAGCTTTACGGCTCATAGTCTTAGATTCAACCTCGGACAAGTCCATGTTCTTTTCCTCGATTTCATCCTCAGGAATAGGAAGGTTACCAACAATAGAGACCTCATACGCAACAGGACTAATTACATCATCTGTGTATTTCTCAATGCAGTTTGGATAAACCATTGCACCCTGCAAAATGATGTCAACCATATTTCTGAGCTGTGGTCCCCACATCTTCATTTTCTCTTTGCACCTTACAATCAGCGGCCAGTAAATCGCTTTAAGTGCCTTACCACTTGTGATTGTAGCTTGCACCTCTTCAATATCAGGCATGTCAACCTGATTGTAAGCTGATTTCTTTACTCGCTTAAGTGTAGTATCAAGAGAAGTGCTATAGTTCATACTTGGCTCAAGCAAACCAACCTGTGGATGTGCATTATCCAAGTTCTGGTCTGAACCCAAATCCCAAAAAGCACCAGCCGCAGTGGAAAGACCTTTAGTGGAGTTTGATTCCATGTCCACAGTGTACTTAGTAGGATTCATTGATTTTCTCTGAGCATCAATATCTGCATTTGACAGCTTACTATACCAAGATTCATCGTCCTGCAGAATCTCAATTTCAGATTCACCTTTATCCTCACCAGACAGACCATCATTGATGAAGATACTTACCGGAATCATAGGCATCAGAGTTTCCTGATATTCAGTCACAACCTCCAATTCCTTACCGGCTCCATCGTAAAGAACTTCTTCCAGATACACCACATCATCAACAAGCTCAAACTTCTTTTTGAAGATTCGTTTCTCACTTAACGTAATGCTGTCCTTTACAATGATGAAACACACAAACTTGGTTATTATATTCGGATTGCCTACCTTTGTGTCATAGATAAACTGTGTAGAGGGAAGGAATGTGATTGTCACTCCATCTTCCTCATTGAAGTTTACCAGACCAGCAACTCGCTTGCCAATGAAACAATCCTTAGCTGCCTTGATAAGAGCTTCCTCAAAGTTGTTCTTATCAAGAACTGTCTTAACCAAGTCGTTCATAACTGTCAATGCATTCTTTGCATCTTCGGTAATCTTACCAACATCGCCTTTCGGCTCAACCGTAATGTCAGGTGGCTCAGCAAAGAGGAACCTCGCTTCCTTATTGATAAGGGATGCGGCCATCTTATAATTAAGCTTGGCAGGCACATAATCACCGTTTGTACCCTCAACAGTAAAACTTGCACCTTTCTTATACACTTTATAGTATTTACAGATTTGTGTCAGCTCATCCAAAGTGTCCTTCGCTGCACCTGAGGTTTCTGCATTTATCAATGCATAAGGAATACGGTTGAAAGCTGTCAAGACTTCAGTGCTGTTTTCGGCCTCAATTACCTTAGCTTCTTCACTTGACATTATTATTCCCTCCTTATTATTTTATTCTAACCTTCTGACCAGGATAAATCAGATTTGGGTTTGCAATACCGTTGATCTGTGCAAGATGCTGATAGGTTGTTCCGTACATGTTAGCGATACCGGAAAGCGTATCACCTGACTTAACTGTATAGTAAACCGGATTAGATGCTGATGCTGTTCCGTCAATCTTAATCACCTGTCCAACATGGATGAGATTTGGGTTTGCAATTCCATTGATCTCTGCCAAGTGCTGATAGGTTGTTCCGTACATGGATGCGATACCGCTTAACGTATCTCCTACCTTTACTGTGTACGTTCTAACGCTGTTCTGCGGTTCGGATGGCTTATTCTCTGCATGTGGTGTTTCCGTTGTTCCTGCGGATTTCTTTGAGCCTGTAGCGTACTTCTTCCACGCTTCACGATCTCCATAGAACTTGTTCAGATCAAGGTTTCCACCATATCCACTTAATCTTCCTGTTGAAGAATACTGCCGGATAGCACATGTATAAGCACCTTCATTCCATGGTGTTTCCTGATACCCTGTTGGTGTATAGTTTGCGTACTGCGCAATCCAAAGTCCATAATCTCCAATACCATTGAATTTACCCATGAGTGACTGCGAGATATAAAGCATAGGTTTAACGCCTGTCTTTTCTGTAACGTAATCGAGCCATGTTTTGCACCATGCAAAATCACACTTACCAAAATTAGCATTCTGTGCAGCTTCCCAATCAAGTACAAGAATAGCTTCGCCAATATAACCCTGAATGTTATCAAGGAAATACTTTGCTTCTGCTACTGCATCATTGCCGCTTGCATAATGATAAACACCTAGACACTTACCTGCTTTCTTTGCCTGCTGATAAGCTCTATCGCAGTCTGGGTTAACATATCCAACACCCTGCGTTGCCTTACAAATGACAAAGTCACAAGGCACAGCATCGAGATTGATACCTGACTGCCAACTTGAAATATCAATGCCATTCATTGTCATACTAATCACCTTCCTTTACTTCAGGTACTTCTGGAATACCAGCAATTGATGTCAATACACTTACTACACCGGCAAGCAAGCTAGCACTACCGACCATTGCCCAATTCACCTCACCCATGGTGACAGAAGCACCAATAGTTGCGATAGCAGTCTGAGCAATAGTCTTAATTGCACGAATACAGGCGGCTTTAAACCACTTAGCAGTGTCCACATCAGGTTTAAACACACAATTTTTAAACATACCTACTCCCTCCTTTTGTCTTTTGTTTAGTTGCCATTGTTTAAGATATTTCATCTGTTCTTCATCATCATATTTTGTATTCATTGTACTCCCTCACATTAACCAGCCTTGCTATTGAAGTCCTTATCTTTAACATCAGCAACTGTCACTGTATCAAGTGCATACC
>CAMFPD010000208.1 GCA_945971355.1 uncultured Lachnobacterium sp. | reverse complement strand
ATTTATTCATAGGTATTACACAAACAAAAATAAAGAAACCTAACAAATCTTGAAAAATTTTTCGAACAAGTCATATATGCTTGTCTTTATATTGCGTTACCCATAAGTGGACAGCCCCCCACGGTAGCTCACCAAAAGGGTAGCCATTATAAATTTACATTTGGAAGTTTGTTGAGAGATTTTGCAATCTCCTCATCTGTTGGAATGTAATCCTTCATATCACCATCATTGAATTTCTGGTATGCATACATATCAAAGTATCCGGTTCCAGTAAGTCCGAATACAATGTTTTTCTCCTCACCAGTTTCCTTACACTTAAGTGCCTCATCCATAGCCACCTTAATTGCATGACTGCTCTCAGGAGCTGGAAGAATTCCTTCGATTCTTGCAAAGGTCTGAGCTGCCTGAAATACTTCTGTCTGTTCCACGCTTCTAGCCTTAAGATATCCCTGATCATACAACTCTGACACAACGGAACTCATACCGTGATAACGAAGTCCTCCTGCATGGTTTGCAGATGGTATGAATCCTGATCCCAGAGTATACATCTTAGCCAGTGGACATACTTTTCCAGTATCACAGAAATCATATGCATATTTTCCTCTTGTTAAGCTTGGACATGATGCAGGTTCAACTGCAATAATCTCATAATCAGCTTCTCCTCTTAGCATTTCCCCTACGAATGGTGAAATAAGACCACCTAGATTTGATCCACCTCCGGCACAGCCAATTACCATATCTGCCTTAACGTCGTACTTATCAAGAGCTGTCTTTGTCTCCAATCCAATAACTGACTGATGAAGAAGAACCTGAGTCAATACAGATCCAAGAACATATCTATATCCTTCCTGGTTTGTAGCAGCTTCTACAGCCTCAGAAATGGCACATCCCAGACTTCCTGTTGTTCCAGGAAATTCTGCATTAATTTTGCGGCCTATCTCAGTTTCCATAGATGGCGATGGAGTTACCTTTGCTCCGTATGTTCTCATAACCTCTCTACGGAACGGTTTCTGCTCATATGAGCACTTTACCATGTAAACCTGACAATCCAGATCAAAGTAAGAGCATGCCATTGACAACGCAGTTCCCCACTGGCCTGCACCTGTCTCTGTTGTAACACCCTTAAGGCCCTGCTGCTTTGCATAATAAGCCTGTGCTATAGCAGAATTAAGCTTATGGCTTCCTGATGTATTGTTTCCTTCAAATTTATAATAAATATGAGCAGGTGTACCAAGCTTTTCCTCCAGACAGTATGCTCTTACAAGTGGAGATGGTCTGTACATTCTATAGAAATTTCTTATTTCCTCAGGAATGTCAAAATATGCTGTGGTATCATCAAGTTCCTGCTTTGCAAGCTCCTTACAGAATATTTGTGAAAGCTCATCCAGAGTGACTGGTTCAAGTGTTGCCGGATTAAGAATTGGTGCTGGCTTTTTCTTCATATCTGCCCGAACATTGTACCACTGTTTAGGCATCTCATTTTCTTCCAGATATATTTTGTATGGTATCTCTTTCATATTATTGTAGTCCCTTTCCTTTACATTTTTCTTAATTATAACATACAATTATAAAATTGACTCATTTCAATAATTTATGTCTATTATAACTATGAACCATTGAATAACAAATAATATAGGAGTATAATGAGTGATACCAATGTACTATTGTCGTTGGTGGGGGTAATAATTATGCAGTGTACAAATCATTCTATAAATCCAAGTGGCAATTGTTCCAAAAAAGAATACGAAAAAATAATAGAGCAGATAATTTCCAATATTCAATCAGGCAGTTATAAGGTGGGAGATAAGTTACCTGCTGAAAGAGACTTGGCTTCTACCTTTTCCACAAGTAGAAATTCTGCAAGAGAGGCTCTTCGCGTCCTTGAAAACATGGGAATTGTAGAAAGTCGTCAGGGTTCTGGCACCTACATTTCAGGGAATGCTTCAAATTCTATCTCTACTGTACTGCAAGTTATGAAAAGTCTGAATCTGTTCAATAACAACGAATTATTCCGATTCCGTATGGGACTTGACAAGCTTGTATGTGATATTCTCATGGACAACCCTGAATCCCTTAATTTTTTTGCGGATAAAGCTGATTCAATACTTAATGAGCCTACCCATAATGCTAAAGAGGAAAATGAACAGGACATACGCTTCCATCTTTCTCTTGTTGAAGCAACTGAGAACAGATTACTTATTTTGCTTATGAAGTCTGCCTCTGTACTAGTCTCAAATATGATTGAATCTGTAAGAGATGTACTGGATGACGAAATGAAAGAGAAGCTCTTTCTGGCCCACAAAAATATCGTCTCCGCTCTCAGAAGTGGTAACATAGAACACTGCTTCCGAGCTATTGAGCATCATTATATAACTGTGGATGAAATAATAAAGCGTGGACAACTCAAGGAATTTGATGCCAATCGTGTATACAAGGATTCTGAGAATGTGGATGAAGTTCAGGAAAAAGATGCCCTTACCGGATTGTACGTAAAAGATATCTTTTTCCAGAAAGCTGAAGAGTACATAGCAACTCACAAAGATGAAAATTTAGTCCTTTGGGCCAGTGATATACAGGGGCTTCGATATGTAAACGAATCCTATGGAACAGGAATGGGTGACAAGGTTATCTGCGCTGTTGCTCACAGAAGAATCAAAGATAACAAGGTTATTCTTGGAGGAAGAATCGGAGGAGATAAATTCTGCTTCCTTTTACAGAATGTAGAGCACGATTTGGAAGATGTGAATCGCATACTTATCGAGGACTTTGATGCGAATCTCCCAGTACCTAATTTATCTGTTAAAAATGGAATTTACCGCATTAAGAAAAATGATATGCTCAGTGCCCATTCAATGTATGTACGGGCTGTTATTGCACTACAAAGTATAAAAAACTCATACACAACTATGGTCATCGAATACAGTGATGATATGCGAAAAAAAATCCTTAACAGCCGTCAGATTCAGGTTGATGCAAAGGATGCTCTGGCTACTGGTGCCTTCTGTGTATACCTACAGCCCAAGATTGACTTGGCTGCCAACAATGTTGCAGGAGCCGAGGCTTTGGTTCGTTGGATTCATCCAGAGCTTGGTATGCTAAGTCCCGGAGTTTTTATTCCAATCTTTGAGCAAAATGGTTTTATCACTAAGCTGGATTTATGGATTTGGCAAAATGTATGCAGAACCCTTTTCGAGTGGAAAGTACAGGGCCTGCCCCTTGTTCCAATTTCTGTAAATGTATCACGAAATAGCTTCGAAGATCCAGCGCTTGCCTCAAAAATCATACAGCTTGTGGATACTTATGATCTTGACCACGGACTGTTTGAGATAGAAATTACCGAATATGCATGCCTTGAAAACATGGAAAATGTTCAAAAAACCATTAAGACGCTTCACGATGCAGGTTTTGTCATATCTCTAGATGATTTTGGTACGGGTTATTCCTCTATGGTGGTGCTCAGCAAACTCGACATAGATATTATGAAGCTTGATATGAGCTTAATTGCAAATGATGATACTAACAGTAAACGAAGCGCTCTGGAATTCTCTTTGCAGCTTGCTAAGATGATGAATATGAAAACCGTTGCTGAGGGTGTAGAAACTGAGCAGCAGGTAAATCGTATCCGCTCCCTCGGTGGAGACTACATCCAAGGCTATTACTATTCAAAGCCGCTCCCCAAGGATGACTTCCTCATCTTCCTGGGCGAGCTCAACAAATAAATCTAAGAAACCAACTGTGGCAGGGATTTTTCCCTGCCTTTGTTATTTGTTTATGTTCCCCCAAGGGATATGCATCAATCCTTCGCATCCCTGGCCGTAAATCTCAGATTTGTCGATATTTCATTTTGCCTTCTTCGATTGAAGCTGGTTCTTCAAACGTTTGACAATGACACCCCAGTGTTCGTCCACTAAGCTACAACATTTCAGGTTCATCCGTGCCTGACTTA
>CAMFPD010000207.1 GCA_945971355.1 uncultured Lachnobacterium sp. | reverse complement strand
GATATACCATTAGTGTTAGCAGGATAAACACAACTATTCATATGTATCTGACCGTGAGGTCGGGAACAAGCCCGTGAGGAAACTTTTACCTGCACTTAAACTGGGGAGTCTCAAGGTTCGTAAAACGGTATTGATTGAGTTTACTGAGAAATATGAAGGCATGGATTTGTCTGATTTGGACAATATAAAGGAAATATAGTAGAACATTAGGAGTGTTGCATTAAGGTCAGTTTTGTAATCAATTAATGATTGCAGAACTGACCTTGTTTTATTATTAGTGCTTATAAATGGATGTATAATAGAATTTTGATGGACAAATTCAGAGTGTCAATTGTAATTGAGATGTGGTATTATTCATTATAGTATTATTACAGATGGCACTTTTGTTAGTATGTTTAAAGTAAAATATAAAAAAAGTCGCCAAAAAGCTGCCAATTGAGTAAAATACTAATGATTATAATAAAATAGTAATATACATGATAGGAGATGTGTAGAACAGTGTAATCCTTATTTTATAAAGGATAATAGAATAAAAAAGAATATGATTTGACAGGATATGAGAGAGAGAATCACTCTGGGTAATAACCCAATGGTTGGTGCTACAGTAGCAGTTGCCGTTTCTGTTCAGCAGGCTGCTGATGAGGGCAAATTCTAAATAGAAAGCTTGATTTTATGGGCTTTTTGGAGAGTCTTTGGAGAAATCCGAAGGCTCTCTATTTTTTTATGTCTACCAAGTTTACGTGTTAATCCTAAGCCAAAGTCTACGAGATGTCTACAGAATTTTTGTAGAACATAAAATTTTGGATTGACATATTTTCATATGACAGGTAATATAATATTAAAGACAGGCAACTTGAGTGTCTGCCAAGCGGTAAAGTAAGGTGTTGTGCCAGAGAGCAGTGCCTTATGAGCTTTATAAGGGTTTAACATTTACCACAATCTGGCTAGAGGTTAATCCTCGAAAGAAAATGTTAGAAGGGCTCTGCTTTTGCAGAGCCTTTCTTAATCTAAAGAAGTAGTGGAGAACTGTAATGAGAAATGTTATAGATTGTATAAATGCCTTTATTCCGCTATTATCGACAGAATATGAGCTTGTGTTGGGCAGAAAAGGTGTTGCAGTCACATTAAGAATCTTATTTGACAAAAAAGATTGTTTTCATCTTATGGGACTGCAATATCTTGTTGATAGACCTGAATTGAGTAGAGACAGAGGCAAAGTATTTGATGAAATAGCAGATGGAACAATTGCAATTGAGAAAATAGAATCATCTGATTTTTATAAAAAGATAGAGCAAAGAATACATTTTTTGCCATTACTTGAACAAATGATAGATAGTAATGATACAGTGTTTAAATACAATAAAAAGGCAAATATGTATTCAATGATTGAGGCTGATTACCTTATGGAAAATAAAATGGAAAGCAGAAATTTATTTTTATTCTTATCTAATGATGATGGAGATAAGTATTTCTGCCGTTCATTTTTTCCAGAAGAAAAGATGGATTATTCTAAGAATCAGGCATCATGGACGCTTCTTTATAAGAAAAAAACAGATTTAATAACAGGAATAGAGACAGTTCTTTACAATAAATTAAAATAATATTTTTTTACATAAGTCATTTGGACTAACAATCTAGATGGCTATTTTTTATCCATTACCAATAATGCTAAAAAGGTATTATCAGAGGCACAGGAGCAATTTTATACCAAGTGTGAGCAGATAAAGTCGCAGGTATCTGAGGTGAAAGAACAGGTCAAATCTACTGCTAAGAGCATAGTCAAAGAAGCAAAGGAAAATGTAAGAGGTGCAATCAAGACTACGGATAAGGATATAGCAAAGACAGCGCTTCTTGCAAAAGGATTTCGTGAAGCTGGGCAGACAGTAGAAGCTGAGAGAGTAGAAACAGAGGATTTATTTTTAGCATTAATTTATTATGGAACAAGTTTATTGTTTATTGTTATAGGAAATTACCTGCCAAAGATTAAGCAGAACAATACGATAGGAATCAGGATCGTATTGACATTGCAGGATGAAGAAAACTGGAATACAACTCATAGCTTTAGTGGAAGGATATAGGGGACATCAGGTATTTTATGTATGCTATGCACATTACATTTGATAAAATCTGTGAGTAAAGAAGCTTGCATATTCTGCACTTACTTCGCTGGTAACAAAGAACAGCAAAGAGCGTGTACAGATGGGCTCTTACCGTTTTATTTTTGTCTTTTCAACTAGTCTGATAATTCAGTCTATAACAGTTGCATTTGTTGATGTATGCGGTGGAGGTGCTGCTGCATGGAGATTCGTAGCTATTATTTATGCTTTGATAGGCCTTGTAGTAAATACGATTTCAGGATTGTCGGTTAAGGAGCTTCCGGAAGAGGAGCTTAACTCCGGAATAGAGAACGATGAAGAAAAGAAGTATGGTCTTGTTCAGGCATTTAAGCTTCTTGTTAAGAATAAGTACTATATGATGATTTGTGGAACTTATATTTTGCAGCAGTTATACAGTGCTATGATTGGGGCAGGTATTTATTATTGTACATGGGTTCTTAAGAATAAAAATCTGTTTGGTGTATTTGCATGGGCTGTAAATATTCCTCTTATAATAGCACTTATTTTCACACCAACTCTTGTTGGAAAGTGGAAGGGAATGTATAAGCTTAATAAACGTGGATATATTCTGGCTACGATAGCAAGAGCACTTGTGATTGTAGCAGGATACATGGGAAGCGTTCCACTGATGATGCTGTTTACTGCAGTTGCAGCATTAGGACAGGGACCTTGGCAGGGAGACATGAATGCAGTAATTGCCGAGTGCTCTGAGTATACTTACCTGACTCAGGGAAAGAGAGTAGATGGAACTATGTATTCATGCACATCACTTGGAATCAAAATTGGTGGTGGAATTGGAACAGCTATTGTAGGATGGCTGCTTGAAATCAGTGGTTATGTAGGTACAAATGCGACTCAGCCGGCATCTGCAATTACTATGCTTCAGGTAATGTATTTATGGTTACCATTTGTATTTGAGATTCTTATTACAATTCTTCTTTCAAAGATGAATGTAGAAGCTGCAAATGAAAAGCTTAGAAGAGAAAAAGGAATTGAATAATTATCGTATAATATGGGAGAGATGATCTGAGTGCATTTAACGTATGAAAACACAAATGAAGAGATTATTGCAGTAAAGCGGAAGCCACGGCACCAGCCACCACATCTGCATAATGCAATGGAAATTGTATGCGTTACGAAAGGAACATTAGAGCTTGGTGTAGGACAGGAGCTGTATCACATGGAAACAGGTGATATAGGAGTAGTATTTCCTGCTGTTATACATCATTATCAGGTGTTTTCATCAGAAGTTAATGAGGCGGTTTTTATTAATGCTCCACAAATGATTTTTGGTAGATTTGAAAATGTACTGAGGAATAAGGCTCCACAATATCCTGTTGTAAAAAGTGATGTTATTCCGGATGAAGTGTACAGAGCAGTGGAATCCATAATAGATACCGGGCAGAATGATATATGGGTTGTTCAAGCTTATTTGCAGATTATACTTGCAAGATGTATTCCGATGATGAAATTGGTGGAAAAGAGCAAAATTGGCAGCGATGATATAATATACCGTACCGTATCATATATTTCTGCCAATTTTAATAAGAGTATATCGCTTGATGGAATGGCACATGACCTTGGCGTGAGCAAATTTTCATTATCCAGATTGTTTTCAAAGACATTTCACAGCAGTTTTAATCAATATGTGAATGAGGCGCGTCTGGGGTATGCCTGTCAGAGAATTGAAACTACAGATGATACCCTGACAGAAATCTCGATGGACAGTGGTTTTGGAAGTCTTAGAACCTTTAATCGTGTTTTTAAAGAAAAATATAGAATGACACCAAGCGAGTATAGAAATAAATTACAAAAATGATAGAACATTCCATTATTGAGTTTAAGTAAATTCTCATTACTG
>CAMFPD010000206.1 GCA_945971355.1 uncultured Lachnobacterium sp. | reverse complement strand
AATATTTTCCTCAAGAGTATCCGAGAACATAAAATTCTCCTGTGGCACATAGGCTACATCCCTGTGCAAGACCTTAATCGGATAATCTGTTATAGGTCTTCCATCCACCAAAAGCATTCCCTTCTCGCAGTCATATACCCTAAGCAGTAAATCCGCAAGACTTGATTTACCACTACCTGTCCTTCCGAGGATTCCAAGCATCTCGCCCTTTTCAACACGAACATTTACTCCTGAAATAACAGGCTCCGTTCCATCCGGATATGTAAATGTGAGATTTTTCATTTCGATTTCGCCCTGAATTCTCATATCCTGTCCCTGCAATTCTTCAGGTACCATATCCACAATATCAGGCTTCTCCAAAAAGATACTGCTGATTCTTCCCCAGGCAGCTGATGCCTGACTAAATATATTTACACAGTCTCCTGTGGCAATCATTGGCCACACAAGCATTACAATATAAAAATTAAAAGCTACAAACTGCCCAATTGAAACCTGATTGTCAAGCACCATCCTACCACCAAACACAAGTGTAATAACAATGCTTATTCCAATTATTGCATCGATAGCCGGTCCAAAAACAGCCTTTAGCTTTACCACTGAAAGATTCTTCTCCTTGCTGTTTTCACAAGCCTTCTCAAATTCCTCATAATCCTTTTCCTCCTGTACGAAAGCCTTCACAACTCTGATTCCAGCAAAGCTCTCCTGCACCTTGTCAGATAATGACGAAAAAGCCTCCTGCCTGCGAACCTGTCTCTTCTTCGATTCAACTCCGTAGAAATAACAACCGATTCCAATAAATATAAGAGGTATAAATGCCAGTATGGTGAGCTTGAAGTCAACATATACTACCATTTTTACAAGTACCATAAGGGTCATAATAACAGCATCGAAGGTTGTGATTACAGCCGGTCCTACCCCCATTCGAACAGCCTGCAAATCATTTGTAAAATGAGCCATCAAATCGCCTGTTTTGTGGTTGTTAAAATACCTTGCAGAAAGAGTTTCCAAATGCTCAAACATATCATCTCTCAGTCTGTATTCAATTCCTCTGGAAGCTCCAATAATAAAATATCTCCAACCAAATCTGCCAACCATCATTACAAATCCGGCTATAAATATCTTTTTAATGAGAAATACAACCCCCTCCATATCAAGGGATTTTGCTGTGAGTCCATCTATTATCTCTCCAATAAACTGTGGCAGATATAAATTAGCCAAATCCACTGCTAAAAGCAAAATAATCCCTATCAAATAATGCCATTTGTACTTAAGGAGATATGGGATAACCGAAAATTTATCTTTATTCTTTTTATTAGCTTGTCTATTCATTTTTCACCTACTAACTACCTTGCAACTCCATTTGTTGCCAATAGAGAACAACGTTTTTCCAAGGTTATTTCTTCCCCCTCCAGAGTTGTAACACAGCCTCCTGCCTCTCGAACCAGAAGTGTCCCTGCCGCAAAATCCCACGGACATAATATGCACTCAAAAAACACCTCAGCTCTACCTGCTGCAATAGCACACATATCAAGGGCTGCTGAACCACTTCTCCTCAAATCCAATGCCCTGTCGTAATAATCCATAGCAAGCTTAAATGTCTTCTCCTTCATTTCAGGATAATACGGAGCCGTTCCAAACAACACAATCCCATTGTCTATTGCCTCATTTGATACATTAATTCGCTTTCCGTTACAGAATGCACCTCGGCCTTTTCTTGCATAATAAACCTCCTCAAGATAAGGATTATATACAACACCAGCCAACAGCTCACCATTATATGTCATTCCTACAGAAATACAACTCATATGATAATCCTTCATAAAATTTGTTGTACCGTCTATAGGATCCACTATAAAAGCATACCCTTTCTCTATACTCTCATGTATATCCTCCTCTTCCCCTACAAACACTGCATTAGGAAAAACATTAAGCAGACGCTCTTTTATCTGTTCCTGTATACTCTTGTCATAGCTGGTGACAAAATTAGCCTTTCCCTCCTTCTCACTGACTACAACATTCGATCTGTCAGCATTTTTGATTGTTTGTCCACAATCAAATATCTGGGCAATTATTTTTCCCACAACCATATCCTTCACCACTGACAAGACCTGAAATTCTCTATCTAATCCATCAAGTTCTCTCGGCCATTTGGTACTATCCAGTTTTTCATTTCCTGCAAGGGCTCTGTACCTTAATTCTTCATTTGTCTCAAAGGCCTCCTCTGCATCCACCTTCACAGCTCTGTAGCCAAGTGCTTTCTCATACTCCTCCTGATCATCATCGCAGAGAGTATCACTGTTAAGCCTGCATATATAATATAATGACTCCATCTGAAAATACGCATTATCCTCAAACCAGTCAATGTTCTGCTCAAATGCCTTACCAATCATGCAGCAGACTGTCACATCTGAGTATCCAGTTTCTTCTCGAATCTCCCTGAGAAGAGCCTGCTCATATGTCTCGTCTTCTCCTACACCTCCACCAGGAAATTTGTAATCTCCATGCTTAGTCTGAACCATAAGAAGCTTGTCATTATCGTAGATAATGCCTCGAACCGCTACCCTATGTATTATCTTGTAATCATCAATTACCGCTTCCTCTGGAAGCTTGTCATATGTCAAATCAATATCGAACATTTTTCATCTCCTTTAACTATATGTATTTTACATCTTATGCAATGGAATATCAATTTTGAGTGAAACTAATTCTTGATAGAGTGTCCATTCTATGATAAAAAAATATATAAGTTACACATATAAGTGCAAAGTTTGAAATAATTTTATATACAGCATTTAAAACGAGGAAAAATAAGCATGAGAAAAACAATATCCACAAAAATTCTTTCATACTTTAAGAAAGAACCAGTACTTATAATTGCATCCATTCTGGCAATTGTGTCAGCATTTATAACGCCACCTGATATGCGCTACCTAAGCTATATCGATTTTCGAACCCTGGGCATACTGTTTTCCCTTATGGCAGTGATGTGTGGCTTTCAAAAGCTTGGATGCTTTAAAATGATAGCATCTGCTCTGCTAAATAAATCACGAAACCTAACCCAGTTACTTATTATTCTGATTCTGTTATGTTTCTTCTTTGGAATGGTTATAACAAACGACGTCGCATTAATAACCTTTGTTCCACTTACAATTGCAGTGCTTAATCTGATGGGTGAAGATAGCAAGAAAAAACTTCTCATTCCTATTGTATCTATTCAGACAATAGCCGCTAACCTGGGAAGTATGCTAACCCCTATTGGAAATCCACAGAATCTATACCTGTATGGCATATCAGGTGTTAATCTTTTAGATTTTCTCAAACTAATGTTTCCTTACTCTTTTATCTCACTAATACTTCTTATGATTTGGTGTTTTGTAAAAGGAACCCATTCAAAGAAAATGGGAATAGAAACCAAAAACATAAATGTATCAACAGACACTGATAATCTGAATCGAGTACAGTTAGGGGCTTACATTCTTCTATTTGTACTTTGTTTATTATCAGTAGCAAGAATACTTCCCTATTGGGTATTGGCGCTCATAATCATATTTACAGTATTTGTTATAGACAAAAAAGTGTTACTCAAAGTGGATTATTCGCTACTTCTTACATTTATTGCGTTCTTTGTTTTTATTGGGAATATGGGACGAATTGATACAATCTATGATTTTCTTTCAAATATTATTGTAGGTAATGAGCTTCCTGTCTCTATAATTTCCAGTCAGGTTATAAGCAATGTTCCTACGGCTCTGCTTCTATCAGGCTTTACCAATAATTACACCTCACTTATCATCGGTGTAAATCTGGGTGGTCTCGGAACATTAATTGCTTCCATGGCAAGCCTTATTTCCTTCAAATTTGTAGCAAATGAAAGCTCCGTAAAGGCCTCGAAATACCTCGGCTACTTCACCCTCTACAACATTCTCTTCCTTATATGCCTTGTCGCCTTCCACAGCTTTGCATCCTAACTTACAGGCTCGAACCTTTATCCGAGAGGATTTAGGCTCG
>CAMFPD010000205.1 GCA_945971355.1 uncultured Lachnobacterium sp. | reverse complement strand
TGTTTGTTTTAGTGGGGGCTACTGTTAATATTGGATATCTGAGTAAGGTTGGAGTCAAGGCGCTTATACTAATTGTTGGGGCTCTTGTATTCAGAATGTTTGGTGTATTTGTATGCTTGCTGGGAACAAAACTAAAATGGAAAGAGCGATTGTTTGCCATGATGGCATATACACCAAAGGCAACTGTGCAGGCCGCAATTGGAGGAATGCCTCTGGCGCTTGGATTTGCATGTGGCGACACAGTGCTTACAGTAGCTGTACTGGCTATTGTGCTGACGGCACCCCTTGGCGCGTTTGCAATTGATTGCACATACAGGAAGTGGTTATCATGCGAAAAATGACACTGAATGTAGAGTTGATTTTTATGTATATATCCAAGGGATAGGCTGTTTGGAAGACATTGAGTTATGTATAGAATTTGTTTAGTAGGAGGTAATTGTATGTGGTTTTGGTGGTTTATGCTTTGTTGTAACATGCTGATTTCTGTTGCTATGATTATTGGTGGCTGGTTTATGTGGAAGCATTATCCTAAGAAAATTAACCCTGTCTCTGGATATCGTTCCCCTCGCTCACAGAAGAATTTGGACACTTGGAAATTTGCAAATGAGAATTGTGGCAAGAGATGGTGGACAATTGGGTGGATTATGCTATTTCCTACTATTATTGTCCAGATTCCTTTTTATGGGAAAAGTGATGGTGTGATTGGCTGGGCTGGACTTGTCATATGTGTTGTGGAGTGTGTGATTATGCTTGTGTCGATTCTTCCAACAGAGAAAGCTTTGAAAAATACATTCAATGAGGACGGTACAAGAAAAAACTAATTTGCCGTAAAATACATGTATTAGTATGCAGCGCGAGGATACAGATATGTGCGGTGGTTTAGCTATATATTTTGGGACTAAGAAGGATAGAAAGTAATTTGCATCGAATAAATGTTAGAAATAATATCGTTAGAGAGGGAAATACACAATGGCATATGATTTTTACAAAGAGACACAGGAAGCAATTAGTGCTGGTGAAAGAGCATTATCCAGTTTGAGAAATGCACAAAACGAATTGTCCAGTGCAAAGAATTGGGGCTTATTTGATATGTTAGGTGGAGGCTTTGTATCCACACTTGTTAAGCATGGCAAAATGGATAATGCCAAGCGGTATATGGAGCAGGCAAAGTATGATTTGAATTCATTTAGCAGAGAGCTTAGAGATGTAAATATGTCTGTTAATCTGAATATTGATACTCACGACTTCCTGACGTTTGCAGATTTTTTCTTTGATGGACTTGTGGCAGACTGGCTTGTTCAGGATCGTATCAATGATGCCAGAATGCAGGTTGATGAAGCGATTCGTCGTGTGGAACAGGTTTTATACCAGTTGAGAAGTTATTTATAGACAGTTAGAGTGACATAATGAAATAACAGAAATATTACAGAATCATTGAGGAGAAGTAATTACCAAAAAGAATTTATATATTGGACAAATAGATAAATTAGCGAGACGTATTCAAATGTGAATATGTTTCGCTATTTTTTTATGTCCAGAACATAGAATCCAATAGAAAATTGGGTTGAGATTCTATTGACAAAACTATTCTGGAAGACTATACTGACCAAAACAATAAAAATAGTCAGAAAGGAAAATCAAATGCCGAAGACATATTCTGATAAAGAAAAGAAAGCAATAGTTGAGAAGCTTAAAGCTGAAGCAAATATATTAATGCAGGAAAAGGGTGTAAAGAAAACAACTGTAGATGAATTGGTTAAAAGAGCTGGCATTCCAAAGGGAACATTTTATCTGTTTTATCCCTCAAAAGAGATGCTGCTATTTGATGTATCTCAGGATTTTCATGAGCAGGTGGATGCGTACATGGAAAAGGGTATCATGAAGATTATGATAGATAAGCATAAGTCCATGGAGAATCTGGATTTTTCCGATTGCGTGGAAGAAATTACAGATGTAATTCTCGGTGCTATGGAGATTACATACAATTCATGCCTCAAGGTGCTTCTTAATCCAGAATCAATGAACCTGATACTATCTAAGCTTCCTGTGGAGGTGCTGGACAAACACAGGGAGGATGATGGCGATATTGCAGGAGGTTTGTTCAAGGAAATTGCAAAGAAAAAGGGCATCAGTGTTGAAGCCTTGATTGGTTCATTCATGATGATTATTTTTGGTGGAATGTATAAGCGAGAGATTGGGGAAAGCAACTGGAGAGAGAGTATGCGAATTTTAATCAGAGGAATTGTTATTCAAATGTTTCAATAAGGCATGGATGATATAAGAAATGGGAAGGAAAACGAGATTATGGATAAAAATATAGAAAATGTAATTGAAGTTAAGGATTTATATTTTAGTTATACAAAAACACCGTTTTTAAAGGGTATAAACTTTACGGTGAATAAAGGTGAAATCTTTGGGTTTTTAGGACCATCGGGGGCAGGCAAAAGTACATTACAGAAGGTCTTGACAGGTCTTTGCACAAACTATGAGGGAACGGCAAGAATTCTTGGAGTTGACAGCAATAAGCATGGCAAGGATTTCTATGAAAAAATAGGTGTGGATTTTGAGTTTCCTAGTTTGTTTGAAAAGCTGACAGCAAGGGAAAATCTGGATTATTTTGCATCCTTATACAGTGGAGAAACAAGGGATGTGGATGAGCTTCTTAAAGAAGTGGGACTTTATGAGCACGCAGACAAGAAGGTCTCTGATTTTTCCAAGGGAATGAAGTCGCGACTTAATTTTATAAAATCTCTGGTGCATAATCCGGAAATTCTTTTTCTGGATGAACCAACTAGTGGTCTTGATCCAAACAATGCCAAAATTATGAAGGATATGATTATGAAGGAGAGGGAAAAAGGCAAAACCATAATTATCACAACCCACAATATGCAGGATGCAACAGAACTCTGTGACAGAGTGGTATTCATTGTGGATGGTCAGATGAAGGCACTGGATACACCTCACAATTTTATTATGAAAAGAGGTGCTGCAAAGGTTACATATTCTTATATGGAAAATGGCAAAGAGCAATCCAGTACAAGTGTTTTGTCAGAGCTTAGTAATGACATGCTTTTAAAAGAACTAATAGCAGAAAATAGAATCATTGCTATTCACAGCGCAGAGCCTACTTTGAGTGACATCTTTATGGAGCTTACAGGTGCACAGTTGGATTAGGAGGAGCTGCTATGAGAAAAGTAAATGTTATAAAGGGTGATATGCTTTTTCAATGGAAATATGGGTTTTATATGCTGTATCTCCTTATGATTATTATATATTATGTGATTTTTTCGTTTTTAACTGGAAATGTAAAGGACACTATTGTATCGATTTGTGTGTATTCTGACCCGGCTGCAATGGGAATGTTTTTTATGGGAGCGTTGATTCTTCTGGAAAAAAGTCAAAGAATTACAAACTCCATTGCTATTTCTCCGGTGACAGTGGAGGAATACATTTTAGGGAAAATAGTATCGGTGGGAATTATATCGGAGATAGTTGGAGTAATTCTTATGCTTCAAGGCCACACAGAAAATTATTTTTTCTGTGCTATTGGAATCTTTGCTGGTTCCGTCATTTTCAGTCTGTGTGGAATTATTGTAGGGGCAAAAATAGAGAGCCTGAATCAGTATATTATCGGTACACTTCCTTTTGAGATAATGGGGTTTGTGCCTGTTATCCTGTATAGAATTGGTTTTATGTGGGATAACAAATTGATGATTATACACCCAGGCTGCAGTGTTATGAGATTAATTGAGGGCGACACAGAAATGGCAGTGGGTGCTGTTGCAAGCATAGTGATATGGATTATTCTTTTGTTCTGGATAGCGGATATATCAGTACGAAAAATGTTCAGAAAATCTGGTGGAGTTAAGTTGTAGAAGGTGGTGGTAGTATGAGAGCGATAGGAAAAATGTTTGCATATATGGTTAAGCAGATAACCCAGGAGATGATGATGGTTATGCTTGCCATAGCGCCGTTTTTGGCAGGTCTATTCTTTAGGGCAGGAGTACCTTTTCTGGAAAAAAATATTTTATTTCGCTATGGTT
>CAMFPD010000204.1 GCA_945971355.1 uncultured Lachnobacterium sp. | reverse complement strand
AGAATATTGTCTTTGTCACATATAAATGCATCAGCATCATAATTGAGGGTCTTTAAATCCTCTACCAAAGAGCTATAGTTGATTTCTATAAGTAAGACACTGCCTGAAGACTTATCATAAAAGTCAAGCTTCTGGAAATAGTACAGACTTCTCGCTCTGCCTATGTTTCCACCATGAATGTCCTTATACCCGAAAAAGAGACCTTTTTTCAAATCATTCTCCTTCATGTACTTATACCAATCCAAATCATATGCTCTGGATAATACCTGAAATTCACCGCCATTTGTAATGGTGTCATTATCCACATAGAAAGTCACCTGCATTTCATCCTGACTCAATGCAATATCAAGCAGTGTATCATCAAAAAACTTAAGATACTGACTGTAAAAATCAAATCCTGATTCAAACTCATCATGTAAAAAATCATCTATATAGAGACTTGTGTATATGCTGTTTGCAAAAGTCGCTGCCTTGTCAATCTCATTAAAAAAAGAGTAATGCACAGCATTAGCAACATTCTCCATTTCATGCTTCACTGACCTTTGTTCAGTATAGTATAATACACCTATTATTACTCCATCTGTAATAAGCAACGGCAATATCATACCGAAACAGTATATAAGAGCCAGCTTCTGTTTAATCTTAAAACAGTTAAGCTTACTTTCAACCCAATTGCTAAAACGTCTCATTACTCTTTACCCTATAACTAATTTTCATCCTTTAAGAAACTAAGCCATGCAAAATCTGCATATGTATCGTCACTGTCTGATGCCGCATACATTCCAATAGTACAGCCAACAAAGCCTCCTGCTTCCTCTGTTGTATATGCCAAAAGATTAATATCCTCTGCCACACACACATAGGCATTTGCAGTTTCTTCTTTAATCCAGATTTGCCCATGCTGATTTTTTGCTCTAAGCTTGATTTCTAATAATCCATCAGATGATAAATTATAATCCTTTTTATTTATTTCTTTTCCTTTCACCCATTCCGATACACGTAAGACCTTCTTTCCTTCTACGTTACAAACCAGCATTCTTAGATTATTCTTGCTATTTTGAAATAATACTAATCCTGCTGCATCCTTATTAGTCTTTGGCTCAAATTCCACTCCACAGCCAGCCTCAAAAGAATAATCCTTCTGGCGAAGTCCCAAATATGCCGGATAGCCTTCATCCTCAATTCGGTTTTGCTTTGCGAACAGTCTTAAATACCCCTTCCTGTCCTCAAGGGAATAAATTGTTTCATTCCTCTTCTCTATTCCAACTAATCTCTGATCCAAAGTGTTGTCAAAGAAATGAATCACATCATTCCACTGATTTTCTTCTGAAAAGCGAACTGTCTCAAGAGGAATCTCTACCTTATCCTCAAGCCTTCCAATTCCTGGACTGATAACTGGCCAGCCGTCTTCCCAGATGACCTTTGCAAGGAAGGTCTCTCTTCCCATACTGCAATGCTTCTCACACTGACGAGACGCAAGCATCACCACATACCAGTTACCATTTTCATCATCAACTAAATCTCCGTGTCCTGCATAGATAATCGGATAATCCTTTCCCAAATTTCTGTGGGAGAAGATAGGATTTCTTGGACATCCCTCAAACCATTTAAAAATATCCTTGCTTCTGGCTACTGAGATGCTGTGCTCTGGTCCTGTACCACCCTCTGCATGAAGCAAATAATAATAGCCATCCTTTTTATAAATGTGAGGGCCCTCAGGCCAGATAACATCCTTTACAGCGCCTTTCCATATTGCTGCACTTTCTCCAATCAATTTCATGCTCTTTAGGTCAAGTTCCTGTACCCAGATTTCCCAATCACCATTATAACACACTCCACTTGGATTTGGTCTAGTTCCTACATAATAACAACGTCCGTCATCATCAAAAAATAAACTTGGATCAATTCCCGGTGCATCATCTCCCAGGTAATATGGCTTTGACCAAGGGCCTTCTGGATTCTCTGCTGTTACAATAAAATTACCACCATAGCTTACATTTGTTGTAATCATGTAAAAAAGACCATCATGATATCTGATAGTCGGAGCATATATTCCATCTGAAATATCTCCTGAAACTTTTAACTGTTCCTCGGTCTCTAGTACATGACCTATCTGCTCCCAATGAGCTAAATCTCTGCTGTGAAATATTGGAACACCTGGTGCATACACAAAACTTGATGTAACAATATAAAAATCATTCCCCACCCTGCATATTGAAGGATCTGGATAAAAGCCCTTCAATATTGGATTATTTGCAATCGCCATAACTATTCTCCTTCTCCTATTATATTACTCAACATAACCAAAGCCTAATATGGTAAATTTCCTATCTCTATACTCTTCATCCACAACTACTTCAACCCTATGATTTCTGCTTTCCTTCTCATCGAATAAAATCACAGGATTGCAGTGAAGCCAGCCGTTTTCATATGGATTAAGTTCCCTGACCATTTTGCCATCCACATAAGCTTTTGCCTTTGCAGTGTCAATCTCTCCACAATCCTTAAATACAAGTACAAGTGATTTACACTCTATCTCCATCTCAAATGATGTACCATTTCCTGATGTGGTGCCATCGTACATCCAGTTATCAGGAAACTCTGGCACCATTTCCAGAGACTCATCCATTTCAACAGATTGCAGGCTTGTATCCACTTCTTTAAAATCTCCTTCAGAGATGGTGGCTTTATTATACCCATGTACTCTATCCATCAGCTTTATTTCATCAAAGCTGTTTCCAATTACTGGCTTTGTGGAAACAACTGGTTTTATGTCATTTGCTATGCCATTACTATTTGACTTTCCACCACTTATATTCTCATTGTCTGACATAATCTGCTCAAACAGATAACTGATACAGTCAGACATAATGGTATGTCCCAGATTGCTTGGATGGAAGCTATCGTAAAAGAACTGATTCTTTGTTAATACTCTGTCTTCCTTTTTGTAAAATTGCTCTGTAACTGCCTTCTTTATACTAACCATAGGAAGGTCATAAAGCTTTCCAACCGGGCTAAGGCGCTCCTCCAGATTAAAATCATTTGCAAAAACTGCAAAGAGCAGGATAACTGCCGGTACATTTGGAAGCATAAGAATTTTTCTAACAAGACTCTCATAGCAATTTCCTTTTGTCTCATCGCCTTCATCGTTTACAGCAAACTCGACAATTACAGCATCAACTGCTTTGCCTCTCAGAACATCCTTATCAAAACGAATCATTCCAAGCTCCGAAGGAGTTCCTCCTACGCCTGCTTTCACAAAGTGAATATTGTCTCCGTCTCCAAGCAAAGACTTTATTCTATGAAAAGACTTGTAAGCATAGCACTCAGTGTTTATAGGTGTTGCTCCTGCTCCCTGTGTGATTGAGCCTCCTATATATGCAATTGTTACAGCTTCACCTTTTTGTGCTTTCTCGATAAGCTTATTAATACGATATGTATTTCCCTTTTGTATAAGAGATTTTGCTATCATCTCCTTATACAACTGGCCATTCACATCTACTGCAGCTTCCTCTTCCTGCTCTGGTGCCACGAAACCATCATTCAGATAGAATCGCACAGATACATTACCTGTTTTATCCGGCTCATCCATCAATATTTTAATCTGTCCCGGCACATTGTCATCTGGCTTCCAATCAGCCTCCGAAAGATATATTCTGCCCTCTGAACCATCGCCCTTTAGGTTTATCTCAAGATTTGTACCTCCACCATACAAATCTGTTTTGCCATACATCTGAAAAATAAAAGTCACATTATCCGACGGATTTTCCATCTCGACAGCCACTCCTATACTATGAACCAGCTTTCTAAAACCAGTTACACTTCCCATCAGCTCAAGCATTTCCTTATCTGTGATATTTCCCACAATCTCAGCACTGTTTTCAAGTCTTCCATCGCTCTGATACAAAAACTGAATTCCAGTTCCATCAGGTGCCTTTGCACCATATATTTCTTTTTGTTTCATTATATAAAAAAATGATCTCTTCGTTTCAGGATCCTTTGGAGCCTTTGGTCCACACATATTAATTTTCCTTTCCTTTCATTAAAGTTACCTGCTTATTCATTTCCTTACTCATCAGATAAAGCAGCA
>CAMFPD010000203.1 GCA_945971355.1 uncultured Lachnobacterium sp. | reverse complement strand
ATATCGTCGGCAGCGTCAGATGTGTATAAGAGACAGGTATATTATAGTATTGATAGTGTAGTTTAAGTTTGTAAAAGAGGTAAGTAATGAAATCAGATACAATTGCAGCTATTGCAACTGCTATGACTCCAGCTGGTATAGGTATTATACGTATCAGTGGAGAAGATGCTTTTAAAATAATTGATAAAATATATAAATCTAAAAAAGGGAATAAGCTTTTAAGTCAGTGTGATAGCCATACTGTTCATTATGGTTTCATTTTTGATGCTGAGGATAAGATAGATGAGGTAATGGTTCTTCTTATGAGGGCTCCTAATACTTATACAAGAGAAGATACCATAGAAATAGATTGTCACGGTGGAGTTTTTGTTATGAAGAGAATACTTGAGACCGTGATAAAATATGGAGCAAGACCAGCTGAACCTGGTGAGTTTACCAAGAGAGCATTTTTAAATGGAAGAATTGATTTATCACAGGCTGAATCTGTTATAGATGTTATTAATTCTAAAAATGATTTTGCTCTGAAAAATTCATTGTCACAATTAAATGGTGCTGTGTTAGATAATATTAAGAGTATAAGGGAAGAATTGCTTCATGAGATTGCATTTATTGAATCGGCACTTGACGACCCTGAACACATTTCTTTGGATAGTTATCCACAAAAACTTCGCATAATTGTGGAAAAAATTATTACAGTTATAAATAAACTGTTGAATTCTTCTGATAATGGAAGAATTTTAAAAGAAGGAATTAATACTGTTATTGTTGGTAAGCCAAATGCAGGTAAGTCATCTTTGTTAAATATTCTTGTTGGCTCAGATAGAGCTATTGTTACTGACATCGCCGGAACAACAAGAGATGTTCTTGAAGAGCAGATAAACCTTGATGGTATAACCCTTAACCTGGTTGATACTGCTGGAATAAGAGATACAGATGATGTTGTTGAAAAGATTGGTGTTGATAGAGCAAAGCAGTATGCTGATTCTGCTGATTTGATTATTTATGTTATTGATTCGTCAACAGAATTGGATAATAATGATATGGAAATTATTGAGATTCTAAAGGACAAGAATGCAATTGTTCTTTTAAATAAATCTGATTTATCCACAATTACTACTGCTGATAAAGTAAATAAGTATTTGGATAAACCTATTATAAATATTTCAGCTAAGGATAGAACTGGAATTGATGAATTGGAGTGCAAAATCTCAGAAATGTTCCTAAAGGGAGAGATTTCATTTAATGATGAGGTATATATCACTAACATTCGTCACAAAAATTCATTATCTGAAGCTTTGAATAGTTTAAAACTAGTTATTAATAGTATTGATGATGATATGCCAGAGGATTTTTATTCTATTGATTTAATGAATGCTTATGAAGAATTGGGTCTTATTATTGGTGAGTCAGTTGAAGATGATTTGATGCAGGAAATATTTAGTAAATTCTGCATGGGAAAGTAGGTAGAAGATGGGTGTTAATAAATTAGAGTATACATTTGATGTGGCTGTAGTTGGTGCTGGACATGCTGGTTGTGAAGCAGCTCTTGCTTGTGCACGACTTGGTCTTGAAACTGTAATTTTTACTGTAAGTGTTGATAGTATTGCAATGATGCCATGTAATCCAAATATAGGTGGCAGTTCAAAGGGACATCTTGTTAGAGAGATAGATGCTCTCGGTGGTGAGATGGGAAAAAATATTGATAAGACATTTATTCAGTCAAAAATGCTTAATAAATCTAAAGGACCTGCTGTTCATTCACTCCGCGCACAGGCAGATAAAGCGGAATATAGTACCGAAATGCGTAAAACTCTGCAAAATACAGAGCATCTTACAATAAAACAGGCAGAGGTTTCAGAAATTATAACGGATGAAAATAATTGTATAACTGGTTGTAGAGTTGTTTCGGGAACTACATATAATTGCAAAGCTGTTGTACTTTGTACTGGAACTTATTTAAGAGCTAGATGCCTGACTGGTGAGATGATAACTCATACTGGACCGAATGGACTTCAGGCTGCTACATATCTTACAGATTCATTGATTGCTCATGGAATTGAAATGAGAAGATTTAAGACAGGAACACCAGCCCGTGTTGATAAGAACAGTCTTGATTTTTCTAAGATGGAAGAGCAATTTGGAGATGAGAGGGTTGTACCTTTTTCATTTACTACTAATCCTGAGGATGTTCAAATAGATCAGGTTTCATGTTGGTTGACATATACAAATAATGAAACACATGAAATTATCAGAAATAATCTTGATAGATCGCCTATTTATGCAGGTATTATAGAAGGAACTGGTCCTAGATACTGCCCATCTATTGAGGATAAGGTTGTTAAGTTTGCTGATAAGGAAAGACATCAGATTTTTATTGAGCCGGAAGGAATTAATACAAATGAAATGTATGTTGGAGGCATGTCTTCATCCCTTCCAGAGGATGTTCAGTTCGATATGTACAGAACACTTCCTGGCCTGGAAAATGTAAAGATTGTTAGAAATGCATATGCTATTGAATATGATTGCATTAATGCAAATCAGCTTTATGCTTCTCTCGAGTTCAAGAAAATACCAGGACTTTTCAGTGGTGGCCAGTTTAATGGAAGCTCTGGATATGAAGAGGCAGCTTGTCAGGGATTGATTGCTGGTATTAATGCTGCAATGAAGATTTTAGGAAGAAAGCCACTTATTCTTGATCGTTCAGAGGCATATATAGGAGTTCTTATTGATGATTTGGTTACAAAAGATAATAGAGAACCTTACCGCATGATGACTTCACGAGCGGAATATCGTCTCCTTCTTCGTCAGGATAACGCTGATTTGAGGCTTTCTAAGATTGGTCATGAAATTGGTCTTATCAGTGATGAGAGATATGAGTGGATTTGTGAAAAAGAAAAACTCATTGCTGATGAGATAGAGAGAGTCAATTCTGTAAATATTGGTGCTAATAAGGAAGTACAGGAATTACTTGAAAAATATGATAGTATTCCTCTTAATAATGGTATTACTTTAGCTGAATTAATCAGAAGACCTGAGCTTGATTATGATAAGCTTGCTCCTATAGATATGAATAGACCAAAGCTTTCTTATGAGGTAACTGACCAGGTAAATATTCTAATTAAGTATGAAGGATATATAAAACGCCAGGTTAAGCAGGTTGAACATTTTAAGAAGTTGGAGAAAAAGAAATTACCTGTGGATTTTGATTACAATGAGATTTCTGGTTTGAGAATAGAGGCTCAGCAGAAGCTAAATCTATTTCAACCTCTAAATATTGGCCAGGCATCACGTATTTCTGGTGTTACACCTGCCGATGTGTCTGTTCTTCTTGTATATTTGGAACAATTAAAATACTTAAATCCTGATTTATTTTCTAAATTAAATGCAGAAGAATCAGGTGTCAGAGAGGTTTAGTATGAACTACAACACAGATACTTTTAAGAGAGAGCTGGATAATTTGAATTTATCACTGTCTGATAGCCAAATTGAACAGTTTATATCATACTATGAAATGCTTATTGAGAAGAATAAGGTGATGAATCTTACTGCAATAACTGATTTCGATGAGGTTATAGAGAAGCATTTCATAGATAGTTTAAATTTATTCCGCTTTATAGAATTAAAAGCGGATAAAACATTAATTGATATGGGTACAGGGGCTGGTTTTCCAGGAATTCCATTGAAAATTGCTTTTCCTAATTTGAAAATAACTCTTGCTGACTCCTTGAACAAAAGGATTCTCTTCCTGGACGATGTTATTGACAAACTCGGACTTACAGATATTTATACTGTTCATGGAAGGGCTGAGGATTTAGCAAAGGATATTAAGTACAGAGAGAAATATGATTACTGTGTTTCTAGGGCTGTTGCTAATTTATCTACTTTATCGGAATATTGCCTTCCTTTTGTAAAGATTGGTGGTCAGTTTATTTCTTATAAATCCGGGGATTGTGATGAGGAAATTGCAAATGCTAAATCTGCTATTTTTCTTTTAGGTGGTAAGCTTAATAGTATTAATAAATTTGAAATGAATGATAATTCCAGATCTTTTGTCATAATTGATAAAATTAATGGAACTTCTAAAAAATATCCTAGAAAAGCAGGACTTCCTTCAAAGAAACCGTTGTAAATAATTATATTTTATTATTCAATG
>CAMFPD010000202.1 GCA_945971355.1 uncultured Lachnobacterium sp. | reverse complement strand
AATGGAAAAGACGGCAAGGATGGAATTAATGGTACAACTACTGTTAGCACAGTAAACAACTACTATACTACTGGCGGCGCAACCGGTACAGTTCCAGCCAGCGCATCAAATTCAACATCACCTAAAACTGGTTCATCTCTTCCAGTTTTACCAATTATTGCAGTATTCGCCCTAATGGGTATTGCAGTATGCGGAAAGAAAACACAAAGCCTTTAATGGAGTAAAGGTAGATTCGAATCTTATGTGAACATGTGGTTTGTATGCTACTCCCACAATTTGTGGGAGTGTGCATACATATTATTAACGAATTGAGGGTGCAAAATGGATAAGAATAAATCTGGAAATATATACAGAATAATCTGCATAGTATTATTGATTATTCTCATTGGCGTTGTCGCTACTTGGGGATATAAGATAATTGCTGAAAATGGAGCAAATAATAAATATGTCGAAATACAGAACACTGTCAATTCAGTATCAGGTCAGGATGATAATAGTATATCTGAGGTAGATGAAACAGAGGAAGTATTTGAAGAGGAGACAGAAACCGAATCAGAAGAATTAGTTTACTCTCTTCCAGAAATTCCCCAAAAAAATCTTGATTGGGAAAGTCTTTCAAAAGAAAATGAAGACATTTATGCATGGATATATATACCAGGTACTTTGGTAGATTATCCTATTGTACAGCATCCAACAGATGACTCATATTATTTGAATCATAATATTGACGGTTCTTATGGAAAACCAGGATGTATTTATACCGAGAAAATAAATAGCAAAGATTTTACAAATTACAATACAGTTATTTATGGTCATAATATGAAAAATGGGGATATGTTTGGAAGTCTCCATGACTATGAAGACAATACATTTTTTGAGGAAAATCCATATGTGTATGTATACACAAAAGAAAATGTTTTTGTGTATGAAATATTTGCTGCATATATAGCTTCAAATGCACATATTTTAAATACTAACGATTTTAGCACACAGGAAGGTTTTGCAGAATATCTCGATAATGTAGTATATAACAAGAATTCAGTTGGCAACTTTAAAACTGGTTCAAAGGTTTCGTCTGATAATAGAATAATTACATTGTCGACGTGTACTTCAGCCAGCAATCAGAGATGGCTGGTACAGGCTGTTTTAGTTAATTAGCAATATGAATAGTATTAAGATTGACATAGAAAAATCAGATTTGATTTCTACATATGCCAGTGAAACTTTCTATGAAACGTGGAAAGTTTTTATGAGGGAACTTCTCCAGAACGCTATCGATGCCTGTAATACAAAGCAGGCCTTGGAATGGAGCTGGGGAACAGAATTTCTGGAAATCGAGCAGGCTGATTTGCTCAACTCAATTAGAGAACCTTATGATGCCAGAATAAATATAACTTATGATACTTCTACGAATATGTTATCAGTTGAGGATAACGGCATAGGAATCAATGAATATGATTTGATTAATTATGTTTCAAAAATTGGAAAAAGTTACTACGCCAGTGAGGACTATTCAATGCAAAGGCTTGATTATGAGCCTGTTTCCAGGCATGGAATAGGCCTCTGTTCGTGTTTTATGGTGGCAAGAGCTCTGCTTATTGATTCTAAGAAGGATAAGGCGGTTAATACAGCCTGGAATGTCATGGAGAGACAGGGGCTTGAGCCTATTATAATCAAATGGTTTGAGGGTGGTAGTGAGATAGAGTATGTACCTGGAAACCGAAAAGAAGCAGGAACAAAGATTACACTGCCTATTAAACCTGCATACGCATCCCTGATAGATATGGACTTTCTGGTTTGGAGTGTTTTACACTATACAATGTATCAGCCGATTCCAATATACATACGAGTTGACAAGGAAGAGAGGGTGCTTCATCAGAAGGAAATGACTTGGCGATTTCCACATTCTGAGGTTCTTGGTACAACTGTAATCAAAGTAGATGATGATATGCTGGAGGGGTATATTGCAATATACAATCAGAGACATAAGGGAATGTTTGGGCAATCGGAGATTTTTCAACAGAATATCAGAGTTACAGATTATGTTGAGACTTTGGATTTGAGACCACACTGGCTGGATAATTTTACATATCAGCTTAATATAAAACGCAGGCTTTTGAATATGAATTATAATAGGTCAACGGCTTCAAAGGATGAAAAGCTTGAGGAACTGCGTCAGAGAATTGGCCAGATACTTATAGATAGGTTCGGAAATAATCCAATTGGCATGGGGCAGTTTTTATCTGATGGACGTAAGTCTATGTTGTCAGAGTATGAGTTGGAAACTGAGCTGATCAGCAGGGCTGTGACAATATCTGTTTTTCTAAAGGGAAGGGCTGTGGATGTGCCGATTAAAACTGTTATAAATGGTTTTATGGGTAGAAAAATCAAAGTTGCTTCTATGACGAGAGGGGTTTTTGATTATTATATCAAAAACTATGCCCATGATTTCAAAAGCTTCATTGCCAGGTATGACATGATAGTGTTTGACAATAATGTGAGAGTTTTTATTCAGTTTATGTCACCATATATAGAGAACATGGAATATGTGATAAGTGATATTCCAGGAGTGATTTATACTGAGTTTGACGCAGATATGAGGCAGCAGAAGGAGGCATCAGCATATAGGGATAGTTGTTTGATTGTTCCCAAAGGCTGTGAATCCCCAAATGTGTTCTGTATGGTTTCAAACGAACAGACGGAGCCATTTGAGATTATATTAAATCCCTTTAACAGAAATGCAGCACTAATATTAGAAGCTGAAAAGTATGATAAGGTTAGGGCACTTAAGGCAGTTATAATCCAAAACATCAAAAAAAGAATTATCAGTTCCCAGACAAAATGGGACAAAATAATTGATTTTGGTGGAGAAGCTGTGGAGGATTATACATTATCAACTCCAGTTAGTGTTCAGTCAATATGGTGTCTGGAAAAAGAATTTCCTATGGCACTGAATCAGTTCATAGCCGAGAAGCTTACTGCGAGAGAAATAAGTGATTATGGATTGCTGAGTTTGTTTTTTAGTGAGGATGACTTTATATCATGGTGGCTGCCACCAGCTTAGGAGAAAGATATGGAAATAATTGATTTAAATGAAGAAGACGAATTGATTGAGCTTAACAACAAAGAAATGGCTGACACAGTCATACATAAGGGCCGAGGCAGGAAGGTAAAGGGCAATAGAAATAATGACGACAGGGAAGAAGCGCCATCGGCTCTTGGGGAGTTAGTTAGCTGGATAATGTATTTTGCGGTTGCCATTATAATTGCTTTGTTTTTAAAAACCTTTGTGATTATCAATGCAACTGTGCCAACTGGTTCTATGGAAAATACAATTATGACAAATGACTGTATTATGGGATTTAGATTAGCTTATACCATCTCGGAACCAAAGCGGGGAGATATTATTATATTTAAGTACCCAGATGACGAGACCCAGAAGTATGTTAAGAGAATCATAGGTTTGCCAGGAGATAATATTTATATTGAAAATGGAGAGATATACATAAATGGTTCGGTCACTCCATATCAGGAGAGTTATCTGAAAGAGGAATGGGTTATCGCAAATGGCCCATATGAATTTCAGGTTCCAGAGGATTCATACCTGGTGTTAGGGGATAACAGAAACAATTCTCTTGATGCCAGATATTGGACAAATAAGTACGTTACAAAAGATAAAATAATAGGAAAAGCTCTTTTTGTGTATTTTCCTTTTTCTAGATTGGGAGCGATTAATTAAAATATGGTTAGAAAAATTGCAGGTTTCTTTGTTCCAAAGGATGGAACAGATGTGGAAAAAAGAAGTGTATACGGTATTGTTTGTGGATGCGTGGGTATATTTTTAAATATTATTTTATTTGCAGGTAAGCTTTTGGCGGGAATAATTACAAGCAGTATATCAATAACTGCTGATGCCTTGAATAATTTATCGGACGCAGGTTCTTCAATAGTTACATTGGCAGGCTTCAAGCTTGCTGCACAGAAGCCAGATTCTAAGCATCCATATGGTCATGGCAGAATAGAGTATCTCGCAGGTCTTGGAGTTTCTGCGGTAATCTTAATCATGGGCTTTGAGCTTTTCAGGGATTCAATTGCTAAGGTGCTCCATCCGGAAAACATTGATTTTTCCATTATTGTCATATTCATTCTTATCGCTTCAATTTTGGTAAAATGCTATAT
>CAMFPD010000201.1 GCA_945971355.1 uncultured Lachnobacterium sp. | reverse complement strand
ATTGATCAAAAACCTGATGTGAGCGCATATCTGGTTGATGAAACCTGTGATGAAATGGCTGCCGAAAATGCTGCACTTGCTATATGTTATTCAGGAGAGGCGGCTTCTGCAATGGATGTAAACGACAATCTTGGATATATTGTTCCATCAGAAGGCTCAAACCTTTGGATCGACTCATGGTTTATTCCAAAAACCTGTAAAAATACAGATGAGGCTCACGAATTTCTGAACTACTTATGTGGTGAAGAGGTGGCACAGGCTAATTTTGAATATGTATATTACGCTTCCCCTATCATTCCTGTCGTTGAAAACATGGATGAAGAAGAGCAAGCTAATGAAGCAATTAATCCAACAACAGATGTTGTGGAAAGATGTGAAATATACGCAACACTTGATGATGATACAACTGAATTGCTTAATCTTCTCTGGCAGGAATTAAAGGGAAATTAGCATAAAATTGACAGTTATTTTTCCATAAAGTTATTGCATATTTATTTAAAAAATGTTACATTAAATCCACGAGAAATATATCTCGTGGATTTTTGATTAATCTCACTGACAGAGTTCCTGTCATTTTCCCAATCCAAAATAACAATCTCCTAAATAAGAATAAATAAGGAGAAATAATGAATTATACGGAGTTTTTATGTAATATCAAGCAATCAGTAACAGAGCACTTTGACTCTTCCTTCAATGTCAGTATACGAACAATTGAAAAGAATAACGGAAAGTGTTTGGATGGATTAATAATATGTAATCCTGACTATAATATTTCACCTACAATTTATCTAAATCCATACTACCATCGCTATCTGGATGGTGTAAGCCTCGATGATATATTTGAGGATATTATAACCACCTACAACGAATATATGCCATCAGACAATTTTGATATTAATGCAATCACAGATTTTGCTACCTGTAAAAACAGTATTGCATTTAAACTAATTAACTATAAAAAAAATGAGGATATGCTTTCACATATTCCTCATTTTAAATACCTTGATTTTGCAATTATTTTCCAAATCCTTCTGGACAAAAATTCTTACGGAAACGCCTCAATTACCATCCATGAACAGTTGCTAAACAAATGGCGGCTAAGTATAGATGATTTATTAAATGTAGCTTTAATAAACACTCCGCTATTACTTCCACATCAGCTTTTAAATCTAAACGACTTAATTCCTTCAGATATCTTTCCCTGTACATTTGCTGATGAGCTTGTGGATATGTACGTGCTAACCAATACCAACAAAATAAATGGTGCCTCAGTCATTTTATATGATGGATTATTAAATCAAATTTCAAAGAAGCTCCATTCAGATTTGGTTCTTCTTCCAAGCAGCATTCACGAATTTATAATTCTTCCCCATAATAATAATATGAGTTTTAATGCCATGACTGAAATGGTAAATTCTGTAAACGAAACCTCGGTCAGCGATGAAGAAATCCTTTCAGATCATGTGTATTTTTATGACAGTAAATCAAAACGTCTGATTATTCCAGATTAAATCACTTTATCCTCAAGGGTTTTGTATAACTCCTCGTACTTTCTTGCGGAAGCATCCCAGGAATAATCCATGGACATTGCTCTTTCAATCATGTCATTCCATGCTTTTCTGTTGTCCTTGAAGACATTGTAAGCATAGTGAATGACATGGAGCATGTCATGAGCATTATACTTCTCAAAGGAAAAACCATTTCCAATATTTTCATACTCATTGAATGGCATAACAGTATCTTTTAAGCCACCAGTCTCACGGACAATTGGCAATGTACCATACCGCATGGATATAAGCTGACTAAGTCCACATGGCTCAAATAATGATGGCATCAAAAAGGCATCACAGGATGCATAAATCTGATGGGCTTTCTGCTCTGAATATCCTATATATGAAGATACCTTATCAGGATGCAGGCTTTGAATATGATGGAACATATTCTCATATCTGGTTTCTCCAGTACCTAAAACAGCAAACTGTACATCCATGGTTTCAAGGATTTCATCAATAACATATGCAACTAAATCAAATCCTTTTTGGTCAGTCATCCTTGAAACAATTCCTATTAACATAGTATCGTCGCTAACTTTAAGTCCTGCCTGTTCTTGGAAATATTCTTTATTTCTTTTTTTGCCAGCCAAATCACTCATTTCAAAATGATACTTAATATATTCATCAATTTTAGGGTTATACTCGTTATAATCCAGACCATTCAAAATACCGAAAAGTACATCTCTTCTGGCAGACATAAGTCCATGCAGGCCTTCTCCACCCTCAGGTGTCATTATGTCTCTTGCGTATGTTGGACTCACTGTAGTAACTGCATCTGCATATACAACTCCACCCTTTAAGTAATTTGCTTCGCCGTATGATTCCAACTCTCTCAAATTGAAAACATGGCGTGGAAGCCCTGTGATATCTGCAATCTCGTTAATCTTCCACCTCCCCTGAAATTTCATATTATGAATTGAAAATACAGTCTTTATATTGCGATAATATTCATCAGATCCATACATTACTTTATGAAAAACAGGAATCAGACCAGTCTGCCAGTCATTACAATGAATAACATCCGGAACAAAATCAATGTATGGCAATGCTTCCAGTACTGCCTTAGAAAAATATGCAAACTTCTCCACATCCTCATAAATCTTATCGTAAGGACTTGGACCTCCAAAGTAGAATTCATTATCTACAAGGTAATATGTAATCCCCTTATGTTTTGTCTCATATATTCCTACATACTGCTTTCTCCAATTGAGGTTAACAAAAAAATGACAGACTAACTTCATCTGTTTAGTAAATTCATCTGCCATGCAAGCATACTTTGGTATAATAATTCGTACATCATACTCTTTCTTATCAAAGTATCTTGGCAGTGAACCCACAACATCTGCAAGTCCGCCTGTCTTTATAAATGGAACAGCCTCCGAAGAAGCAAATAAAATATTCTTCATGCCCCAATCCCTCCTCATGCTATATAACCATTATAACATAATAAGGTTTAAAGGACACCAAAAATTTATTCCTTCATCTGTAATCTTATGCGGTCTGTTACCAATGCAATAAATTCAGAATTAGTTGGTTTTCCCTTTCTGCAATTTATGGTATAGCCAAACATTTCATCAATTGTATCCATTCTGCCTCTGCTCCATGCGACCTCAATTGCATGGCGTATTGCTCTCTCAACTCTGCTTGGAGTTGTTGCAAATTTCTTTGCAATACTAGGATACAATATCTTTGTAATCGAATTAAGCATATCCATGTCTTCCACTGACATAATAATAGCCTCTCTTAAGTACTGATATCCCTTGATGTGTGCAGGAACTCCTACTTCATGTATTATCTCTGTTACCTTTTCCTGCAAGGATTTATTCCTCTGTACTTCATCCTCCGATACAAGCTTTGTAGAAGAAGAATCAGAATCCCCCGAAAGAATAGCATCAAAATCTTCCGGCTTCTTTACATACACTAAAACCATATCAGGTTTTTCACCATCATTAGTCAATTTTGTATATTCCAAATCATTCAAAATTCGGAATATTTTTTCATTATCCTCTGCAATTGCGACACTAACATTTCCCATAATTTCTCCTATGCCGTCAATTACTGTCAATACAAATCATATTCTATATAATAATAAAACTCTTGTCGAATTTTGTCGATAACTTTTTATTTTATCTTTGTAACATCTCGTCAATAAAAATTCCATATCCCTGAGTTGGATCGTTTACAAATACATGAGTAATTGCCCCCACAATCTTTCCATTTTGTATAATCGGACTTCCGCTCATTCCCTGAATGATACCTCCAGTCAGGTCAATCAATTCTTCATCTGTGATTTTTAAAACTATTCCCTTGTTCTCATCCCTTGTACCAATGTCAATCTCTGTTATCTCCACATCATATTTTTTTAATGAACCTGAGACTTCTGAGACAATCTGTGCATTTCCTACTTCTATTTCCTGCTTATGTGCCACCTCATATAAATAATCTGTTTCTGAGTATAACACAAAATCCTCCTGATCCAATTGTCCATATATTCCAATATTCAAATTATTGTTCAGATGCCCTATATGACTTCTGTTGCCAAAATATATGGTTCCTGCAATCTGTCCCGGAGTACCGGCCTTCCCCTTATCAATTCTTTGCAGAGACATATTATATAAATCTCCATCATTTACAGACAACA
>CAMFPD010000200.1 GCA_945971355.1 uncultured Lachnobacterium sp. | reverse complement strand
GGCTCTTTTGATTATATTTTTCTTACTGATCATCAAAATGACTCCTATATATAATACTACAATTAGTATAAAGGTTGAAATAAAGGTGTGCAAGGCATTTTTCCTTGCACTTTTTGTCGTTTTATACTAGAATTCGTAAAGAAAGGAGCACTATATGAGATTAAGAAATATTCCAGGTGCTGATGAAGTAGTTTCAAACAGCATCTACTGTATACAGGAACCTGTTGAATTAAAAGGTAAATGGCATAATTTTTTTGAGAATGATAATCCAATTCACATAGAGGTAGGAATGGGAAAAGGCAGATTCATCATGGATCTTGCAACTTTACACCCTGAGATTAACTACATTGGAATTGAAAGATATACAAGTGTACTACTTAGAGCAGTACAGAAAATGGAAGAATCTCCACTTCCGAATGTACATTTCCTGTGCATTGATGCGGCTACTCTTCCAGAGATATTTGATAAAGATGAAGTTTCAAAAATATATCTCAACTTCTCTGACCCATGGCCAAAGGACAGACATGCAAGGCGAAGACTTACTTCCCATGAATTTCTGGATAGATATAATCAGTTTCTAACACCAGACGGATGTATTGAGTTTAAAACCGATAATCAGGATCTCTTTACTTTTTCATTAGAAGAAATCGAAAATTCACCAATCTGGCATTTGGATGCATCAACAAGAGATTTGCATCATGATGAAATCATGAATCAGGGCAATGTGATGACCGAGTATGAGGAAAAATTCTCATCAAAAGGAAATCCTATCTGCAAGTTAATTGCCTCTCGATAAATAATTCATCTGGCATAACCCTGCAAGGCATGTACCAGATTTCAACTCCCGCATCTTTAGCCTCTTTTAGGGCAATTCCAAATTCCGGATGTGTGGAAATATTAGGTCTGACTTCTGTTATTCCTTCCATTTGAATCACAAAGGCTATAATGCATTTATAGCCTTTTTTTGTTGCAAGTGTGAGCTCTCGCAAATGTTTTACACCTCTTTCAGTAGGTGCATCTGGAAAGTATCCAATCCTATCAATCTCTAGGGTACAACCTTTCACTTCCATCAAATACTTGCTATTTTCTTTTTCCATATAAAAGTCTATTCTGGAATTACCATACTTATATTCAGGCTTAATATATGAATATCCCTGTTTCTTGAGCCACTCATATACAACCTTGTTAGGTGCCTGACTATCAATATTAATCCATCCCATTCCTTCTTTTCTCACCGCAGTCAAATCATACTTTGTCTTGCGGTTGAGATTATCGGATTCTTCAAGAATTACGTCTACACCTGGAATAAGAAGCTCCTTGCATCGACCTGTATTCTTCACATGAACAATTTCTCTTCCTCGTTCAGGTATTTCTACCTCCGCAATAAATCTATTAGGTCTATTTATAAACTTAGCATCTATTACTTTTCTATATTTCATATTTTAAAAAGACCCAGGCTTAGCCGCCCAGGTCAAATTCTCTCCATTCTCTAATTTACTTAATACCAGCATCTAAACAAGCACAACTGTCTCATCATCTATAAGCTCTTTCTCTACGCCTATTCTGTTGAGATAGCTTATGGAATTCCACATTTCATAATTACCTTCTTTTCTCTGGGATGGATTTCTGTATTCTTTTCTGGCATCTCTAAAATATTTCATAGCCTCGTTGTGCTTTCCCATTTTCTGATAACATGAAGCAATATTGCTATAGGATAAGGCTTTAAGATTTTTGGAATTCATAACCTCAGCAGTTGCAAGGCTCTCCAAATAACAATCGAAAGCTTTTGTCTCATTGCTCTCCATTGCATAAGCCATGCCCAATATATTTAAATTCGTCACATATTTTTCTAAATTCTCAGCTTGTTTTAATATTTTAAGAGACTCTCTGATATGTTCTATTGCACCTGAAACATCGTGCTCAATCAAAGCATCCTGTCCAGCTTTCATCTCTATATCAGCTATCTCCTCAAGTTTATCTCTATTTATCTCGCTTGACATATGATCCTCCGACGAAAATCTATTACTTTTTTACCATTTCAGTATAACCTAAATTTTTCGAAAAAATAGACTTGACATATAAAAAAATTTTGTTCTAGTACTTTATATACAGCAAAAAAAAGCACCGACCCCATGGCTCCTTCGTCCATAAAACCGATACTTTATTAGTGCGCCTCCAGGGGCTCGAACCCTGCACACCCTGATTAAGAGTCAGGTGCTCTACCAAATGAGCTAGAGGCGCTTAATTCAATTTTACGTCTTTCCTAAACGCAAAATTTATTATATAGTATAGATATCAGAAATGCAACACTTTTTTTAAAAAAAATTAATAAATTTGAAAGGAAATGTTAATGAAAGTCGAAGAAAGATTATTAAAGTATGTTTCTTACTGGACTACATCCGATGAGACAAATAATCAAATTCCCAGCAGTGACCGCGAATTTGAGCTTGCACGTGAACTTGAAAAAGAACTCAAAGAACTTGGATTAGACAAGGTTATACTCACCGATAATTGCTATGTGTATGGATTACTTCCCGCAACACCAGGTATGGAAAGTAAGAAAGCAGTTGGCTTCATTGCCCATATTGACACTGCCCCAGATTTTTCCGGTGAAAATGTTAAACCACAGATTATTTCAAATTACGATGGTAATGATGTCTTATTGAAAGGAACTGGTGCTTACCTAAAGGTTAGTGATTTTCCATCATTAAGTTCTCTAAAGGGAAGAACACTTATTACAACAGATGGTACCACACTTCTTGGTGCAGATGACAAAGCTGGTGTAGCCGAAATTATGACAGCAGTTGAAGAGATTATTAATGAACAAATTCCTCATGGTGATATCTGGATTGGCTTTACCCCTGATGAAGAGGTTGGTGCAGGTGCTGATTTATTTAATCTCGACTATTTCAAAGCAGACTATGCTTATACTGTAGATGGGGATTACGAGGGTGAAGTTGCCTATGAAAACTTTAATGCGGCTAGTGCTACTTTCAATATTACAGGTGTAAATGTTCACCCAGGAGAAGCAAAAGATATCATGGTTAATGCTGCACTTGTCGGATGTGAAATCGCTTCCATGCTGCCAGAAACTGAAACACCGGCTCATACAGAAGGACGCGAAGGCTTCTTCCATCTGACGGATATGTCCGGAGATGTAGCAAATGCTACCTTATCATATATTGTTAGAGATCACGATAAGAATATTTTCGAATCACGATTAAATAAGCTTAGAACAATTGAAGTGGAAATTAATCAGAAATATGGTTCTGATACAGTTTCTCTCAACATTTCCCATTCTTATGAGAATATGCTTTCTGTAATTGAGAACAACATGTATACAATTGATCTGGCAAAGGAAGCTATCAAATCAGTTGGACTTGAACCACTTTCTCGTCCAGTTAGAGGTGGAACTGATGGTGCTCGCTTATCATTTATGGGGCTGCCTTGTCCTAACCTTGGCACCGGAGGCTATGGTTTCCATGGTCCTTTCGAGCACATAACAGTTGAAGGAATGGAAACGGCAGTAAAAATAATAAAATATATTGCTGAACACTCTATTTAACTAACTCAAACTTCCCACTTATTTCGGTTTGGCATTGCCATCCGCGCAAGCCCAATCTATTATTACTCCAGTTTATTTCAAGGCTTGCTAGGTTCCTTTGCTGGCTGCCTGTGAAACTGAGCGCAAAAAATAGAGACATATATTCCCGAGAAACAAACTTGTAATTTTTTCGAGGAAATATATGCCTCTATTTTATTTTTTGTAATATTAAAGAGGGCAGCCCCCAAAAGGATAGCCTCACCTTTTACTATAAGCTCGCAATCAATGCTTCTATCTCTTCTGGACTTAACTTCTTGTTTGGATCTGATAAGTCTGGCATTGGTGGTGTCTCTTTCTCTACTACAGGTTCTTCAACTTCCATGGCTTCTGTTACATTTTCTTCTGCTTTTTTTTCTTCCGCTGCTTCCTCTGTAACACTTCCTGCATTGGCAAACATCGCAGCTATCTCTTCCGGACTTAACTTCTTGTTCGGATCTGATAAATCTGGCATTGGCGGTACTTCTTCCTCTACTATCGGTTCCTCGATAATATTTTCATCTAACGCTATGTCATCCACTGCGACATCATCTAAAGCGATATCTTCTGCTGATATATCATCTGCTGTAATGTCATCTATTGCGACATCTCCTGCTGCAATTTCATCTAAA
>CAMFPD010000199.1 GCA_945971355.1 uncultured Lachnobacterium sp. | reverse complement strand
AATAAAAGGGGAGCTGACTGAAGTTGGCTGAGAGTAGACTGATTGGTCTAGACCCATAACCTGATTTGGATAATGCCAACGTAGGGATGATGCAGATTTTGAGCAGAGTACGTCCTTTGGCGTATTCTGTTTTTTTATTGTAGTAAGGGTTATGCGATAAAGTGGAGGAAAAATGATAGATTACAGTTTGTATGCAATCACAGACAGAAGCTGGCTAAAGCCAGGTGAAAAGCTGGCAGATGCAGTAGAAAAAGCCATACTTGGAGGGGCGACAATTGTTCAGCTCAGAGAGAAAAAACTCACAGGAGATGAGCTTGAGGAATTAGCGATTAGCGTTCAGAAGGTGTGCAAGGAACACAACATACCTTTTATCATTAATGATGATGTGGTGTTAGCAAAAAAAATAAATGCTGATGGAGTTCACATCGGGCAAAGTGATATGGAGCTTATAGAAGCCAAAAGGATTCTCGGTGAGAACAAGATCATCGGTGTGACAGCAAAAACAGTGGAGCTTGCCAGAAAGGCCATGGAAGGTGGGGCTTCATATCTGGGCAGCGGAGCGGTGTTTGGAAGTTCTACAAAAACTGATGCAATGCCTATGACCTTGGACAAGTTTCAGACAATTTGTGAGAGTGTTGATATTCCAGTTGTAGCAATTGGAGGGATTGACGAACATAATATAGAAAAATTGCGAGGCAGAAAAATGAGCGGTTTTGCTGTTGTGAGCGCAATTTTTGCAAAAGATGATATTACAGCAGGGACAAAGCATTTAGCAGACCTTGCTCATAATATACTGGCCGAATAGGTCTACAGCGGCACGCTGGGGGCACCACCTTGTGTCGCTATATAAAATTAATGCTTTTGTTAATTGAAGGGAGGATATGTTATGAACACAGCATTAACAATCGCGGGAAGTGATTCCAGCGGAGGCGCCGGCATCCAGGCAGATCTAAAGACAATGATCGCAAATCACGTTTACGGGATGAGTGCGATAACGGCTTTAACTGCGCAAAATACTACCGGCGTAACGGATATAATGGAGGTAACTCCTGAATTCCTGGCAGAGCAGCTTGATTGTATTTTTACGGATATAAGACCGGATGCCATAAAGACAGGTATGGTTTCTTCTACATCTTTGATTGAAACTATAGCTGAAAAGCTGAAGGCTTACGAAGCTAAAAATATCGTTGTTGATCCAGTGATGGTGGCAACTAGTGGAGCGAAGCTTATCAGCGATGATGCAATTGATACATTAAAGAAAAAGTTATTACCACTTGCAACAGTAATAACACCAAATATTCCAGAGGGTGAAGTCCTTTCTGATATGAAAATTACATCAAATGAAGATATGGTTGTCGCAGCACAAAAAATATGCGACGAATACGGTTGCTGCGTTTTGCTGAAGGGTGGTCATTCTTTAAATGACGCCAACGACTTACTTGTGGAACCGGGTAAAGCCCCAGTTTGGTTTAATGGAAAGCGAATTGACAATTCCAATACACATGGAACTGGTTGTACTTTGTCAAGCGCTATCGCAGCAAATCTGGCAAAAGGAAAAAATCTTGAGCAGGCTGTAAAAAGTGCGAAGAATTATATCTCAGGTGCACTTGCAGCGGGACTTGATTTAGGCAAAGGTTCAGGACCTATGGATCATGGCTTTGCTATTGATGGAAATTTTTAATAAAGGATAGGATAAACTAATGGAAAAGAAGGGTACATCCGTTTTTTCAAACGGACTAATATGGTTTGGAGCAGGAGTTTCGATAGCTGAAATTTTGACAGGAACATATTTTGCTCCACTTGGATTTACAAAAGGAATTTTAAGTATTTTATTAGGACACTTAATCGGTGGACTTATGATGTTTGCGGCAGGAATGATAGGCGCAAGAGAGAAAAAGAGTGCGATGGAAACTGTTCGAATGAGCTTTGGTGAAAAGGGCTGTTTGTTATTTG
This sequence comes from uncultured Lachnobacterium sp., assembly GCA_945971355.1. Classification (GTDB taxonomy): domain Bacteria; phylum Bacillota; class Clostridia; order Lachnospirales; family Lachnospiraceae; genus Roseburia. The sequence goes on along the minus strand of CAMFPD010000199.1, from coordinate 2,267 downwards.
CAGTTTTAAATGTAATTCAGCTTGTGGGTTGGACTGCTATCATGATTTATGATGGTTCTCTTGCTGCAAATGGAATTTTCTCTATCGGAAATGCAATCTGGGCAATTGTGATAGGTGTTTTAATCGTAATCTGGATACTTATTGGAATTACTAATCTTGGAAAAGTAAATACAGTAGCAATGGCAGCACTTTTTGTGTTATCACTTGTATTGTTCAAGATTATTTTCTTCTCAGATGCGGTAAACACAGCAATTGTAAATGACGAAGCAATGTCCTTTGGAGCTGCTGTAGAGCTTGCAGTGGCAATGCCATTGTCATGGCTTCCTCTCATAAGTGATTATACCAGAGAGGCTGAAAAACCAGTTGCAGCCACACTAACAAGTGTAATTACATATTCTACTGTCAGCATTTTCATGTACATTATAGGAATGGGTGCGGCAATTTATACTGGTGAAGGTGATATCGCTGTAATCATGGTGAAAGCCGGTCTTGGAATTGTTGGACTATTAATTATTGTTTTTTCAACAGTCACAACAACCTTTTTGGATGCCTTTTCAGCAGGAGTCTCATCTGTTTCGATTAGCAAAAAAATCAATGAGAAATGGGCTGGTATTATTGTGACAATTGTAGGCACAATAGCTGCAATTGTTTATCCTATGGATGATATTACTGATTTCCTGTATTTGATTGGCTCCGTGTTTGCACCTATGATTGCTATTCAGATAGCAGATTATTTCTTCTTGAAAAAAGCAAATTCTTATGATAAATCCGTGAATGTTAAAAACCTTTTAGTCTGGTTGATAGGATTTATATGTTACCGTGGGCTGATGCGTGTTGAGACACCAGTCGGTAACACCCTTATTGATATGGTGATTACAATTCTTCTCTGCCTGATTGTAAATATTAAAGCAAGTGGAGAAAGAGGAGTTCATGAAGACTAATACAAAAAAATTAGCAGTGGCAGCATTGTTCGCAGCACTTTCAGTAGTAGGAAGCTTATTTTCTTTTCCGGTTTTTGGAGCAAAATGTGCCCCAGTACAGCATTTGGTAAATATTTTATGTGCTATTTTACTTGGACCGTGGTGGGGAGTTGTAACAGCCTTTGTGGCTAGTCTGATCAGAAATATGTTGGCTCTGGGAACTGTTTTGGCTTTTCCAGGAAGTATGTGTGGAGCACTTTTAGCAGGATTACTATATAAATATGGTAAAAAACTTCCATTTGCATATATCGGTGAGTTGGTAGGAACCTCACTTATTGGTGGTATGCTTGCATTCCCTATTGCAAAGTTTATACTCGGTAATGAAGCTGCTGCGATTTTTACATTTGTAGTTCCATTTTTTGTGAGCTGTGCAGGTGGAACAATTATTGCAATTGTTTTAACACTTGCGCTTGCAAAAGCAGGTGTGCTGAACCGTATGATGGACAGCCTGAATAAGAACTAAAATCAGCATAACATCTGGAATAATGATAAAACGAGGATATTTTGATGAAGGATATCATAGATAAAATCAGAAAAACTAAACCTATTATACATTGCATTACTAATCCGGTTACAATGAACGACTGCGCCAATATACTGGTGGCAGTAGGCGCTTCGCCTATTATGGCACATTATATAGAGGAGGTTTCAGAGATAACAGAGGGCGCTCATGCACTTGTCTGCAATCTTGGAGCTACAGATGATTATGACGCAATGAAGAAATCGATAAAGACAGCAAATGATAAAGGAATCCCGGTTGTGCTTGATCCGGTAGGGATAGCAGCGAGTACATATCGCAGAAATTTTGCTTGTTATCTTATGCAAAATCTGCATATTGATTGTGTGAGAGGAAATTATTCTGAGATTGCTTCCTTGATTCAAAATATCCATACTGCGTCAGGACTTGATAATAAATTAAAGGTAAATGACATACAGTGGAAGAATATTAAGGAATTCTCTATGGAGCATCAGACCATGATTTTTATGACTGGAACTTCTGATTATGTAATCGACGGAAATGCTGAGATTGCAGAGATTACTGATGAAGCAGAGGCTGAACAGAGTGATACTATGATGACAAGTATTACAGGGTCGGGATGTATGCTTTCTGCACTTACAGGAGCCTTTTTGGCAATTGATAATTCGAGAGATACATTGATTAAAATTAGTCAAATGTACAGAGAATGTGGTGAGACCGCCACAAAAAAAGCAAGGAAACTTTGTGCAGGAAGCATGACTTTTAGAAATATGCTAATAGATGAAATTAGTAATTTGTAAAGGATTTTT
>CAMFPD010000198.1 GCA_945971355.1 uncultured Lachnobacterium sp. | reverse complement strand
TGAATTATAGTAGGGGAAGAATATGAACTGTGAAAATTATTTATTTGATGATTTAGGCGCGGTTTATACAAGTGATGAGACAAGATTTCGTCTGTGGGCACCAATGGCAGATGAGGTTTTTTTGTGCTTGTATGAGACTGGTGATGGGGATGACCTCATAAAAAAAGTTACAATGGATAAAAGTGAAGGTGGTACATGGTTCAGTGCCCAGAAGGGGGATTTGGATAAAACATATTATACATATGTTCTTAAATATCCAGATTACACTGTGGAGAGCTATGATCCATATGCAAAGGCCTGCGGAGTAAACGGAGTGCGCTCCATGGTAATTGATTTGGAGAAGACAAATCCAGAAGGATTTTCCAATGATAAGGGACCAGTTTACAAAGAGATTACTGATACAATAATCACTGAAATTTCAGTCGTAGATACTACCGCAGACAAGAGCGCTTGTGTGAAAAATGCCGGAAAGCTTCTTGGTCTTACCGAGGAGGGAACTGTATCAAGGGAAGGCATGGCAACAGGTATTGATCATTTGAAGGAGCTTGGTGTAACTCATGTGCAGATTATGCCATCCTATGATTTTGCCAGTGTAGATGAAGCATCTGATGAGCCACAGTACAATTGGGGTTATGATCCTCTGAATTACAATATCCCAGAGGGCTCATTGTCCAGTGATCCATATCATGGAGAAGTTAGAATCAAGGAATATAAGCAGATGGTAAAGGCTTTCCATGATAATGGAATTGGAGTTATTATGGATGTGGTTTACAATCATACATTTAATGTAGATGGAAACAGCTTCCAGAAGACAGCACCGGATTATTTCTACAGAAAAGATGGAGACAAGTATTCAGATGCATCAGCCTGTGGAAATGAGATTGCATCAGAGAGACCAATGGTTAGAAAATACATAATAGATTCTCTTTGCTATTGGGTAAATGAATACCATATAGATGGGTTTAGATTTGACCTGATGGGTGTTCTTGATATCGAGACAATGAATGAGGCAAGAGAGACTCTTCTTAAGATTAATCCTAATATCATATTATATGGAGAAGGATGGACAGGTGGCGATTCTGTGTTGCCTGCAGAGAAGAGAGCTCTAAAAGTAAATGTCAAGGCTATGCCAGGATATGGAATGTTCTCTGATGATATAAGAGACAATGTAAAGGGGCATGTTTTCTATTACGATGAGCTTGGTTATGCAAACGGTGGAATTGATAAAGAAAATGATATCCGTTTTGCAGTAACAGGAGCTGTAAAGCATCCACAGGTAGATTATGAGAAGTATACGTATACCAAAGAGGGTGCATGGGCAGTTAAGCCGGGAAATAGCATAAACTACGTTTCGTGTCATGACAATTACACGTTATGGGATAGATATGAGATATTATCAAAAGAGGATAGCAAAGAGGAACTCAAGAAGAAAAATATGCTTAGTGCGGCCATTGTTTTTACTGCTCAGGGAGTTCCATTCTTCTTACAGGGAGAGGAATTTGGACGTTCAAAGCCTATTGAAAATTCTGATGAGAGGGCAGAAAACAGCTACAATATGCCGCTGTATACAAACAGCTTAAAGTATGACAGATTGTATGAGTTCAGGGATATGTATGAGTATTACAGAGGTCTTATACAGATTAGAAAAAATCATGCATTGTTCAGATTGGCAACGGCAGAGGATGTAGTTGAGAAGCTTAACTTCATTGATTGTGAAGAAAAGAATGTGGTTGCTTATACTCTAAAGGATGATAATGAGCAGCTGTTTGTGGTTTACAACGCAAACAAGGCTGATGTTACACTCCAGCTTCCTAAGGATGGTGAGTGGACAGTGATAGCACAGGGGACACAGACTAACAATGATGGTTTATGTACAATAAAAAATCAGGCCGAAATTCCTGGAATCTCATGCCTGATTGCTGTCAAAAAATAATATGTAGTTTATGGATGCGCTTATTACTTAGTGAGTATTCTTGTTGATGTATCTGTTTTTGTATTTTGAATAAACGATTCGCTGACTTTGGTACAGACCGAAATATCCGGACATCATATAGCTGAAAGATATAGCCAAAAGGAAATATGGCATACCGTCATATCCGAATAACTCAAAGCTTATCAAAAGTGATGAGATAGGACAGTTTGTCACACCACAGAATACAGAAGTCATTCCAACAGCGGTACAAAGTGTTGGTGAAAATCCAAGAAGATTTCCAAACAGACATCCGAAAGCGGCGCCAGTACAGAAGGAAGGAACAATTTCTCCGCCTTTGTATCCAGCTGAAAGGGTGAGGGCAGTAAACAAAATCTTTAGTATAAAGGTTTCAGGTTTTACAGTTCCCTCAATACACTGGGCAATGATGTTCATACCAGTTCCGTTGTAGGTTTGATTACCTACAAGGAGTGTTGCGATGATGACAAAAACACCACCTGCAAACACACGGATAAATGGATTTTTAAAGAATTTTTTGTAAAGTCTTTCAGCACCGTGAATTGAAACACAAAACAGGATGCTTACCAAAGCACATAATGCGGCGAGAATAGAAATCTGAACAGCAGTCTTAAGCTCAAACTTTGGAATAGACTCAATCAGGAAAAATTCGTTTGTAACGCCGAAATAATCAGCTACGTCATGTGCAACCAGTGAGCTGATAACACAAGGAACAAGTGCGTTGTAATACATAACTCCAACGGAAATCATTTCCATGGAAAAAATAGCTGCTGCCATAGGAGTTCCAAATAAAGCGGAGAAGGCAGCACTCATTCCACACATAATCATAACGTTTCTGTCTTTGTCATCGAAACGGAAAAGTTTACCGATTGAATTGCCGAGACTACCGCCCATCTGAAGGGCAGCACCCTCTCGACCGGCAGAACCACCAAACAGGTGAGTTATAATTGTGGAAATAAAGATAAGGGGAGCCATTTTGAATGGAAGCTTGTCCCCAGAATGAATAGCAGAAATAACAAGGTTTGTTCCAGTATCCTTTTCGTTCTGGAGAAGATGGTACAAACCGACAATGACAAGACCGCCAACAGGCAACAAAAAAATAAGCCATGGATGGGCTAGTCTGATATTGGTTGCACCGATAAGTCCATAACAAAAGGCTGTTCCGCACAGGCCAACAACAAGGCCAACTAAAATTGAAAAAATCACCCATTTGCAGGAAACGGCAAAGCGGTGAAGATTATGTTTAATCTTGTGTACAATAACATCATTCATAAATTAACACCTCAACAATTTCTTTGATAATAGTAGCATTAGATAATTGTTTTTACAATATTGTTGAGTAAATAAATAAAAGAATGGTATAATAAAAATATTATAAAATCAGGAGGAATGAAAATGAGAACAAGTGGAGTATTGATGCCTATATCGTCCCTTCCATCACCATATGGAATCGGAACGATGGGAAAGGCTGCAAAAAAGTTTGTGGACTTTTTGGTTAAGGGAGGCCAGACATATTGGCAGATCCTTCCTATATGTCCTACAAGCTATGGAGATTCGCCATATCAGTCATTTTCCAGCTTCGCAGGAAATCCTTACTTTATTGACCTTGAATACCTTTGCAAGGATAAGCTGTTAACCAAGGAGGAGTGTGAGTCATTCCCATGGGGAGGCAGCAAAAAATATGTTGATTATGGAGTAATGTATGAATCAAGATATGCATTGCTTAAAAAGGCTTATGCCCGTTTTATGAAGAAAGTACCTTCTGATTATGTCGAGTTCTGTAAGAAGGAAGCAGAGTGGCTTGATGAGTATGCGCTTTTCATGGCTCTCAAGGATGAAAATGATGGAGTGGCTTGGTCGCAGTGGGATAAGGAGCTCAAGGTTAGAGACACTAAGGCTTTGGAAGAAGCTAAGACAAGACTTGCAGAAGATATCGAATTCTACAAGATGCTTCAGTATTTATTCTACAAGCAGTGGAGAGAGCTAAAGGCATATGCCAACGACAAGGGAATTAAGATTATCGGAGATGTTCCTATTTACGTATCAGGAGACAGTGCTGATGTATGGGCTAATCCAAAACAGTTCTATCTTGACAAGGATCTTAATCCAATAGAGGTAGCCGGATGTCCACCAGATGCATTCTCAGAGGATGGACAGCTTTGGGGAAATCCATTATTCCGTTGGGATGAGATGAAGAAGGATGACTATGCTTGGTGGACAAAGAGAATAGCAGCAATGGCTAAGTTATATGACATTGTCAGAATCGACCACTTCAGAGGATTTGATTCATTCTATGCGATTCCAGCAGAAGATGATACAGCAAAGAACGGAAAGTGGAAGAA
>CAMFPD010000197.1 GCA_945971355.1 uncultured Lachnobacterium sp. | reverse complement strand
AACTTACCGTAGACTGGATAAATGAGCAGTATGAAAGCAGAATCAAAGAATGGCCAAAGCGCAAGACTGATGGGTATTAAGCCAAATTTTCAATTGCTGCCTTGGGGGGCTGCCCCTTAATATTACCTAATACAAATACAAGCATATATATTTATTCGAAAAATTTTTCAAGTTTGCGTGGGTAGCCCTTCTTTATTGGCTGCCCTACGTAATCGTACATAAAAATAAAGACATATATTTCCGAGAAACAAAATTACAACAGTTCCGCGGCTCAATGAGCGTAATAAATACGCATTTCTCAGCCAACTATCCGTAATAAATACGCGGAACAAACTTGTAATTTTTTTCGAGGGAATATATGTCTTTATTTTAATTTTGTAACACTAATGTGGGCAGCCCTAATTATATTTTCCTAAAGCTGTTAAGTAACTATCTACTCGTCAAAAAATATTCATATATCAAAAATTATCTACATAGCAAAAAAAGCACACCAGCTTAGCTGATGTGCTTCCATATTAGTGGGCTTGAGAAGACTCGAACTTCCGACCTCACGCTTATCAGGCGTGCGCTCTAACCGGCTGAGCTACAAGCCCATTCAGTATTCTTTCTGAACACGAATGATATAATACAACAATTTTTCTCAGTAGTCAACAATTTTTTAATTTTTCTTGACAATGCGGAATGTGGGACTTGAACCCACACGCCATAGGACACGAGAACCTAAATCTCGCTCGTCTGCCAATTCCGACAATTCCGCTTATATTTGCGCGTTATTTCCGCGCAAATAATAATATACATTTTTATAGCTGCCATGTCAAATCATTTTTTATTTTATGCAACCTATTTATACAAATGTCTATACACACCTGTTTTCTCATACATTTGACCCTCTCTGGTTACCACAGCTTTCTTACAACCAGATATTTATCTATTCTTCGCAAGCTCATCCGGGCAGGTATATGTAAGTGGAACCTTGTAAGTCTCCTCATACACTTTCTTCCAAGCCTGATAGTTTTTCTCCATCATCTCTCTTGCATTGGCGGCGCGTTTCTTCTCTGGGTCAGGGTAAATTGGCTCACAGAAATGAACTGTATACTCCTGAACATAAAAACCATCACCATCCAGAATATCGCTGTCCTCCATTGTAATAAATACTGGAAGAACCGGCTTATCATTTCTGGCAGCAAAGGTGAATGCTCCCTTCTGCAGTGGTCTTGGCTTTCTGTAGTTCCACCACATTCCCTGTTCAGGGTACACTAACAGAAAATGTCCCTTCTGCAATACAGTATCCACTGCTGCAAGGAATTTTTCCATAGTCTTAAAATTAGAGCTCAGTGGCAGAGTATCACAATGTCTCATCAAAAATCCATAGAAACCAGGGAACCCTGTATAGTTTCCTTCTCTGATAACACGATACATCTTCTTTTTGTGAAGCTTATATTTATTGAGCTTACCTTCCTCAAAAGCCAGTGTTATGGCAAAACTGTCAAATGGATTAAAATGATTACAAGTTATTACCGCACCATCCTTGACAGCTTTTATATGCTCAAGGCCTTTATATTCCTTTATTATGAGCTGTTTCTTTTTTATGAGAGTATTTACAAACCAACGTGCCATCTTGAAGGCATACTTAGTCTGCATCTTGTTAGTGATACCATGTGGAAGATAGTTTATATCCTCTGGTTTAAGCTCTGGCGCAGGTGGGTTTTCCTCACAATCCTCTGAGAACCGTCCCTCTCTTTCCATCTGCTCCATCTTCTTTATAAGAGCCAGCTTTTCCTCTGATTTTTTCGCCTGTCTCTTCATGCGCTTCAAATAATTATCTTCATTATTTATTTCAGAGATTGCAAGATTAACAAGCTTCTCCCCGGAAACACTATCCTCACGCTTCTGATCATCAGTGTAATTCAACATTTCCTCACGAATTGCATCGTACTCTGACACAAGCTTTGCATATTTCCAGAAATATTCTGCCAAGCGGCAATCCTCATAGTGCCATGGCTTTGCTGCCAGATTATAATGCAGGATACCAACTTCACTTATAGGACATGCAAGCTGCCCAAAAACCTGCGCATTCCACTTAGGATGAACATATGTAACCTGATCCTGGCAAATAATATTCAAATAATCCTGATCCTGGGCTACGACAAAGGAATATATTCCAAGCATCTCTATAAATTCTTCCAACAGATGATTTTCTCTGAACTGCTTACAGTTAATGAGCATAACACCTGCATTGAAATAACGCTCACGCTTTACTCCAAGAACCTTCTCTGTGTAATCTCCCAGAATATCCGTCTGTGCTACCACTCTGTCAGGACATACTCCAGCATATGTTTTTCCAAGGGAAACAGCGTAAAGCTCTGCCACATCCTTTAACACAACTGTATCACTATCTATGTACAAAGCCTTTCTGTACTCTGGATACATCTCTGGAATAAATAAACGAAAATATGTTGTTGCTGTGTAATAATCACGAATAGGAAGATGCTCCCTGATTCGCTCCATATGCTCTGTCACATCAACAAAATCAATATCTACATTTTCTGTAGACATATCTGTTGCCTTGCGCCTTGTTCCCTCTGATATACCCATATGTAAAATATGGATTTTGTAATTATTCTCTTTTGATGCGTTCTCTATGATAGAACGAATCGACACCATAGTATACTTTACGAATTTCTCATCGCATGCAAAAAATATTGGAACTAACATTTTCCTCTACCTCTCTTTAATCCTTTCAAATTTTCGTTTCAAATATATGTATTCAAACAGTATGTCATCAAACTGGTCATATCTGAAAACTCTGTGTATTTTGCTCACATCCCACTGCTTGATATTAGCTGTGTGAGGATATGGCAGATAGAACAGCCTCTTGGAAAAATGACGAACAATTGTACTCTTATGCAAAAACTTCTGATCATTGTATTTCTGTGGAAGCATTTTCTTTGCCGTTGTACTTTTATACACTGCATCCTGGTCTGCAAACAGCATCTTCTTTGTCTTTATCAAATGCCTTGCCTTCTCAAAAAGTCCTGTCTTTCTGATTTCTTTCATATTAAATAGCAGTACACCTGCATTAATATAATTTGGATTCAAAAGATACTTACCATAGTGGTCTCTTGCTGCAGCGTATTCATAGCCTTCCACATCCACATCGTACAGAAGCTCCGGCTCTCTGTTGAACAAAATATCCACATCCAGATACAAAAGCTTGTCCGGTATCTCAGGAATTTTGTCTGCAAATAATCTAAGTAATGTGTACGGTGAACAATAAGCATTCTCATTAGGGCAATTTGCAAACTCTTCCATATATATCTCTGTCACATCAATCTTAGTGACGAGATTATCTGGATTATATTTTTTCGCCACATCCTGTAAAAAAGAAATCTGCTCGTCGCTAACCGGAATATAGTCCGGCTTTATATGTGACACATCCATTGTAAAAATATAAAAATTATATGGTTCTTCTGATTTTGTCCTCATGAAAATGGAAAGCATACATGTAAGCATTCCATCAAACACCTTCACATTCCCTGAGAATAGAATATTTTTCATACATCCTCTTTCTTTATATATCTGTTTACTTCAACATTGTTCTCATGGCTTCTTTCCACCATGGCATTGTAAACCTGATTTCGCAAAGACAGTTTTCGTTCCTTGCCCTTTAGCCCTTCCTCAGGATAAAAAGGCCCATCCACATATGTAACTATCTTAGGTCTTTTTCCAAACTTTTTCTTCTGGTAAGTATTGGTAAAACACATCACTGGCTTATCATACTGTATTGGATATCTGAAGGAGCTATCTGTAAATGGTCTGATTTTGGTGTAATAAGGCCAAATATGAGCCTCCGGATATATCATGAGGCAGTTGCCTTCATTCACAGTATTTCCAATTTCCCCCAAAAAATTCCTGGTAGCTTCTCTGTCATCAGGTAATGGCAAAGCTCCCAAATGCGGTGTTATCTTGCCTAACACCGGCATGGACACATTGTTTGGATGGACAATAACAAACACATCTTTGGGATAAGAAACCATAGAAGGTATAAGAGCATCTGCTACCGGATTAGTATGATTACCATACATAAAGAAGCCACCCTTCTTCACAAGCTTGAGCTTGTCCCTTCCAACTATCCTGTGGTGAAATGCTATTTTCAGATAAAGCCACGCAAGTGGTCTTGCAATTATCCTATACCAGAAAATATGAGCTATCCACCTGCCTTTTCCCCTGTGGGAATAGTTGTAATTTTCATCTATTTTTCTGGCATTTATCTGTGCTTCTGAAAACTCATCATTCAGTTCATCTTCGTAATAGTATGTCTTCATAAAAGGAAATTTTACCATTTTATGGTT
>CAMFPD010000196.1 GCA_945971355.1 uncultured Lachnobacterium sp. | reverse complement strand
CACACTGCATATCGTCGGCAGCGTCAGATGTGTATAAGAGACAGATATTAACACAGATACTAAATAATTGCAATACATTTAATTGCAATATATTTAAGAGTGCTTATAATTACAGCTCATATAATTACCGTGCATGTTAATACAATGCATCCAATTACAATGCATCTAATTACAATGTATCTAATTACAATGTATCCAATTGTGTTAATTATGATATTTTTTTGAGGGAATTACCATAAAAGCGGTATATGTACAAATAAAATATCTAACTTCTTGTTATGCAATTTGTCACCAAATTACAGTGAAAAAAATGCTGTCACAGCATCCTTCAGGGCCTTCTGATCAGCTGTACCCATAAGTTCTCGGACAGAATGCATTGCCAGTAGTGGCACTCCGATATCCACCGTCTTGATTGGCAACAAAGTTGATGCTATTGATCCAAGGGTGCTTCCTCCTCTTATATCTGATCTGTTTACAAATCTCTGATATGGAATCTTTTGGGAATCACAAATCTGACATAGAATACCTATAGCCTCTGAGTCTGTTGCATAACTTTGCGAACAAGCCTCCTTAATACAGAAGCCCTTTCCTAATACTGGATGATTCGTAATATCCATTTTTCCTTGTTTATTAGGATGGAGTCCATGTGCCACATCTACAGAAAGCATCATAGCATCATACATACTTCTGTCTGCTTCCTCCTCTGTTGCATCAAGTCCTCTCACTATTCTCTTATACATATCATGTAATAAAATCGATGCAGCTCCCTGCTTGCTTGAGCTTCCAACCTCCTCATGGTCAAAGAGTGCAATTATATTTACTCCGCTTTCCCTCTGCCCATCAATAATGGAAGATAACAAAGCCGCACAGGATGTCTGGTTATCAAGTCTTGGAGCCGATATCATGGACGATTTTATTCCCACATATTCTGGTTTTTCCACACAGTATGTCATCAGTTCAAAATCCAGAATATCATCTTTATCTACCTTTAATTCATCTGCAATAAATGAAAGGAAGTAGTCGCAGTTTTGTTCCTCCCCTGACAACACATCCACTATCGGCATAAGATCTATCTGTCTGTTAATATCTACACCCTTATTTACTTCCGGATTCATATGAATAGCAAGATTTGGTATAACCACAAGTGGTCTGTCTGACTTATAGAATTTTATATCCGGTTTGAATACATCCTGACCTTTTACAACTACTCTTCCTGCAATTCCAAGAGGTCTGTCGAACCATGTATTTAATATCGGGCCACCGTACACCTCTACATTTACCTGAGAATACACATCTGTCTTAAAATCTGCATTTGGCTTAATTCTAAGACATGGATAATCAGTGTGTGCTGCTGCTATCCTTATCATATCATCCGGCTTGTATTTTTCTCCTACTGTAAATGCAAACAAGGTTGTATCATGATGGTTAATCACGTATTTACCACCCTTCTCAAGCTTCCATTCCTTTGAATACTCAATTTCTTCAAATCCACAAGCACATAATTTATCCATTGCTGCTTTCACGCAGTCAAAGGGTGTTACTGCTCTTTCTAACAAATCAAATAATATTTCCTGTTCCATAATTGCCTCCATAAATTAGTACTATTACAATTTCGTAACTATTCAGTACCTTCATAGTTACACGATTTCTTAATAATACCACGAATTTGCACAAAATCCTAGCAATAAGACTTGCTTTGTCTATGGCAGAACGATTATTATATATGTATATTTACTATAGTATTATCTGTAAATGATAACTGTGCAGAATACCAATTTCCACACAATAGGAGGTCGCCTATGATAGCGCTTGAGCTTACAAATACAAAAGATTTTATGAATAAACTGTTAAAATCAGAAACCTTTGATCACTTTCTTCTTCAGGAAGCCGTTATATCTTCGGCTGCAAGCTATGTTATAGATGGTCATATCAATAATGGTTTCTATTCAGATACAGAACTTGACGAGCTCGGTTTTTCCAATCTTAAAATACTACCATTCTCAGCCTTACGAGGAAATTGTTTTGATTTAATTAAAGGCAAAAAGGCCCCAGCCTCTTTCAAATTTATTTTCCTTTTGTCACCTGATAATCTGGAGAATACAATTAAGAAATCTGGCAGTTCCTTTACTTCAAATGATATAAGTGGCGTTTTCTTGAATATAAAATACCAGAATCAGCTTCTATCCTTGACTACAGGTATCTCCTACAACATTTTTTCACCTGACAAATCATTAGAAGTCTACTGGGACTCACTGGTAAAAAAATTTCTATATCAAAACGAGATAACCTTTGAAGAGCTTTGATTTTATCACTTTACAACCTTAAACTGTTATGCTATGCTAAGGTTAGTTGCAACCTTGCAACAGTAATTTTTATTGGAGGTACTTTCGATGAGCAAAGGTACAGTTAAATGGTTTAACAACCAGAAGGGTTACGGATTCATCACAGGAGAAGATGGAAACGATGTATTCGTACATTACTCAGGACTTAACATGGAGGGATTCAAATCTCTCGAAGAAGGCGCTGCAGTAACTTTTGAGATTACTGAAGGAGCTAAAGGTCCACAGGCAACAAATGTAGAAGTAGTTAAATAATAACTACCAGGCTAATCAAAGTTTCTATGTACCTTTTTTCTAGATATAAATGTTTTTGGGAATAAGATATAAGATTCAACGATTAAAAAAGGAAGAGTTCACTTAGAACTCTTCTTTTTTGTTTGTTATTTTATTCTTCTCGTTTGATTTCGTTTCATTTTTGACGTGAATTTATACATATTATAGTTCATATATTTTTGTATACTTTTCAGTGAAATATCTCATCAATGGTTCAGCAGAAACCTCTTTTCCACATACAGCCTTGATTATTTCTTTTGGTCTCCTTGTTGCACCATATTTGTGAATCTTTTCATTGAGCCACTTTGTGATCTTCTTAATCTGTCCATCAGCAAGAAGCTTATCTATATCACCAAGCTCCTCTCTCATTGTATCAAGGAACATTCCATCATATATGCTTCCGAGGAGATATGTTGGGAAATAACCAAATGAGCCGTCAGACCAGTGCATATCCTGCAAGATGCCCTCCGCATCATTTTCAGGTACGATTCCCAGATACTCTTCCATCTTTTTATTCCACAACTCTGGAAGCTTATCAACCGATACTCCTTCTCTAAAAATTGCCTTCTCAATCTCATATCTGATTATGATATGCAGACAATATGTAACCTCATCTGCCTCTGTACGAATAAAGCTATTTCTAACATGATTGATTTCCTTATAAAATTCATCAAGAGAAATCTCTTTGTACTTTGGAAGTAATTCGACAATCTTGTCATAAATAGGAATCCAGAAGTTCTTATTTCTACCCAATATATTCTCATAGAATCTGGACTGACTCTCATGAATTCCCATAAAATCTAATGATGCAGCTACAGTTCCATCATAATCAGGGTTAATATTCTGCTCAAAAATAGCATGACCACCCTCATGAATTGCGGAAAACATAGCATTAATTGATTCATTTTCATAAAAATGATTGGTTACACGTACATCCTTTGATGAAAATCCCATTGTAAATGGATGTTCTGTCTCACCTACTGTTCCACTATCAAAATCAAACCCAATATACTCAAGCAGCAGCTTCTGCACCTGTCTCTGTGCATTAATATCATATTTTCCTTCAAATTTGCTATCATCAGGCTGAGGAGCCGCAATGATTTTTTTAACCAATGGTACAAGTTCGTTCTTCAATTCTGTAAACAATCTGTCAATTGTCTCAGAATCCATTCCCTCCTCATACTGATTTAATAAAGCATCATATATTTCTTTGTCAGGTTCTCTATACTGCATCATTTTCTTAGTATATTCAATCATTTTCTCCAAATGTGGTGCGAAAATAGAGAAATCCTTTGCGTTCTTTGCCTCCTCCCATGCTGCCTCTGACTCTGTGGATGCCTGAACATACTCCTCGTAGAAATCTGTTGGAATTCGCTTATCAAGAACAAACTCCTTCTTCATCTTCTTGACAACATACTTCCACATATCGTCCAATTTCTCATATTCTTCCGGTTTCATGAGTTCATCAATGATTTTCTCCAGCTTGTCAGATGTGGACATTTTAAACACTTCTGTAGAAAAAAAGGTTGATGCTTGTGCATGCTTTTCAAAACCGTTCTTTGGCATAATGGTTCTCATATCCCAAAACAGTAATTCAGCCGCCCTTCCATATATGTTCATCTGATCCAGGTAATCCTTCAATTCCTGTAATGTATCACTCATACTATTCCCTCCTGCTATTCTCTTGATGTTTTTTACTCATTATATCATTAAGCTTTCCATTTACAAACATAGATTTTATGTATCTGTCCT
>CAMFPD010000195.1 GCA_945971355.1 uncultured Lachnobacterium sp. | reverse complement strand
TTTTCGTTATCTGAACAACTGATATATAATCATAGCAATCCAATAGATAAAGAAAGCAATCATTCCAATATTTACGAAGTAAGTTGCAAATCGTTTTCCCTGTGGAACAGTATCTTCTGTTTTATTAATTTGAATTTTTCTGATATTAACACAAAATAATACAATTCCTGTAATAACTAAAGCAATCACAATTACAAAGTAAATGAACATAATGATAAGTCCACCAACATGATTTGTCATAATATTTGTTATTGCTTCTATATCGGTTGGATCAATATTCATCATTTCAAGCATTCCTGATACTTTAAGAATTAATACTCCAACAATTGAACCTAGGAAATTGACAACCATATGCATTAAAATAGTGTATTTAATATTTCCTGTTTTTGAATAAACATATGCAAAGACTGCACCAAGTGTAAATGCATACACAAATTGATTTAAATTACCATGGAATAGTCCAAAAATGAAAGCAGACATTAGAATCGAAATTCCCTGACCATATTTAATTGTTCTGTCAATGAGAAGCTTTCTAAAAAGAATTTCCTCAGCAATAGGAGCACAAATAACCATGATGAAAAAATTGCACCACATATTATTTGTTGTGGCAATTTCTAAAATATTATTAGAAACAGGAGATCCTTTTAATGAAGAAATAATCTGAGTTACAATATTCCCAAATACATTTGTGAGATACATTCCAGCATAGGCAATCACAAAAATCTTAAGCCAGCGTCCAACGGACATTTTTTGAGATTCGCAAGCACCCTCGGCGGGAATTCTTGAAATAATAAATCCCATGAGTGGCATTGAAATTACATACATAGAAAGCATCACCACAAGGAAATTTAATGTTCCATTTTCATAAACCTGTGGAATAAAATTCTTGAGTAAGAACTCAACTAAATACTGAAGTCCGAAAACAAGAATTGTACCAATCATATAGGCTAAACCTATTTTCGAAAAGTGACGTTTTGTCATAAACTCCTCCTTAAATATCAAATTTTAATGTTCTACATAGCTAATATAATCAGCATAATTATATTATGACTTTTTCAAATAAATACTTCAATTTAAATAACCTAAAATATCCTTAATATAACCTTAATACTGATATTTAGTATAAAGTGCACAAAACAATGTTTGAAGTTTTGTGAATGAATTTGACGGAATATGGTTGATTTTGAAAGCCTATGAGCATATAATCAAGATATAAACACAGAAACAGTAAATAAGCATTCATTTTAGTAAAGGTCATAAAAATGTTAGCAGAAGAGAGATTTTCCAGGATAATGAGCATAATAGAAGATAAAGGAAGTGCGACTGTACAGGAATTGATGGAAGCACTTGATGCCTCAGAGTCTACTGTGCGCAGGGATTTGAACACAATGGATTCAAATGGTTTGCTTGTGAAGGTTTTTGGAGGAGCTGTTGCCAAGAACTCGAATATAAGGACGCAGGATGAAAAAGTAGACAATAGAAAATTGCAGAACAGAGATGAAAAAGTTGCTATAGCAAAATATGCTGCAAAATTAATTGAAAATGGTGATTTTGTGTATGTAGACGCAGGTACATCAACAGAATTAATGATTGATTATATACAAGTATCAAATGCAACTTTTGTAACTAACTCATTTACACATGCAAAGAAGTTATCAGAAAAGGGATACGTTGTTTATATTCTTGGTGGTGAATTTAAGTCTACAACAGAGGCAATTGTAGGAGAGGAGGCAGTTGTAACTCTTGACAAATATAATTTTACAAAGGGATTTTGGGGAACAAACGGAATAAGTATATCAAAAGGATTTTCTACACCAGAGGTTAAGGAAGCAATGGTAAAGAGAAAGTCCATGGAGAACTGCAAGGAGAAATATGTGTTAGCGGACTCCACAAAGTTTTCACAGATATCAAGTGTGAAGTTCGCAGAATTTGACAATGCAATAATAATAACAACAAAGTCAGTGAACTCATCATATAAAAAATATAACAACATCAAGGAGGTCTAATACATGATATATACTGTGACATTTAATCCATCACTTGACTATGTAGTGGATGTAAAGGACTTTAAAGTGGGAGTTGTAAATCGTACTACAAAGGAAACAATTTTTCCAGGCGGAAAGGGAATAAATGTATCCATGGTTCTTAATAATCTTGGATATGAAAGCACAGCCCTTGGATTTACAGCAGGATTTGTGGGAAATGAGATAATACGTCTTTTAAATGAAAGGGGAGTAAATACAGATTTTATACCAGTTGATAAAGGCGTTTCCAGAATCAATGTAAAACTCAGATCAAATGAGGAATCTGAGATAAATGGACAGGGACCTGAGATTGAAGAAGCAGACATACAAAGGCTATATAAGAAGCTGGATAGTATTTCAGAAGATGATGTACTTGTACTGGCTGGGAGCATACCAGATGTAATGCCATCATCAATGTACATGGATATAATGAATTATATGAAGGATAAGAATATAAAGATAGTTGTTGATGCAACAAAAGACCTTTTGACAAATGTACTATCATATCATCCATTTTTGATAAAACCTAATAATCATGAATTAGGAGAGATATTTGGTGTAACAATAACAGACAAAGAGGATGTTATAAAATACGCTAAGAAGCTTCAGGAAAGAGGAGCAAGAAATGTTCTTGTATCAATGGCTGGTGATGGTGCTGTGTTGGTATCAGAAGACGGCCAGGAATTTAAGGCAGAAGCACCAGTTGGAGAATTAAAGAATTCGGTTGGTGCAGGAGATTCCATGGTAGCAGGATTTATCTCAGGATATCTTGCAACAAAGGATTATAAGCAGGCATTTAAGTATGGAGTCTGTACAGGAAGTGCAAGTGCATTTTCCGAAGAATTGGCTACTAAAGCGGAAGTAGAAGCTTTACTAGATAGAAGCACAAATTTATTTTAGGAGGAATAATGTATGAGAATCAGGGATTTATTATCAGTTCAGAGTATTGAACTGGGTGGAACACCTGGAGATAAGACGGAAGTCCTTAACCACATGGTTGATCTTATGGCAAAAGGCGGAAATATCTCGGATGTAGAGACATACCGCAAAGGTGTATTTGCAAGAGAAGAGGAAGGGACTACCGGAATCGGAATGGGAATAGCAATTCCTCATTGCAAATCAGATGCGGTCAAGGCACCGGGACTTGCAGCTATGACAATTAAGGAAGGAACTGACTTCGAGTCATTAGACGGTACCCCAGCTAAAATTATTTTCCTTATTGCTGCACCGAACACAAATGACAATGTTCATTTACAGGTACTTAGCAAATTATCTGTAATGCTTATGAACGATAGCTTTACGAATTCATTGATAAATGCATCAAGTGTAGAGGAATTCTTATCAATTATTGATAAGGAGGAGACAAAGAAGGATGCTGAGAGCGGTGAAAAAGGGAGTACAAAGGCTGAATCTGAAGTATTTATATTAGGTGTAACAGCATGTCCAACAGGAATTGCCCACACTTATATGGCAGCAGAAGCTCTTGAGAGAAAGGCAGCAGAGCTTGGATACAAGATTAAGGTTGAGACACGAGGATCAGGCGGAGCTAAAAATGTAGTTACAGATGCAGAAATAGCAAAAGCATCAGCTATTATCGTAGCTTGTGATACAAAGGTTCCAATGGATAGATTTGACGGCAAAAAGGTTATCGAGTGTAAGGTTGCAGACGGAATCAATAAGGCAGAAGAACTTTTAAAGAGAGCTGCAAAGGGCGATGCACATGTATACAAGGCAGAGGCTGGAGCTAAGAGGGAAGAAGTAAAAGAGGATAAGGGTTCAGTAGGACATCAGATTTATACACATCTTATGAGTGGTGTGTCTCATATGTTACCATTCGTAATTGGTGGCGGAATAATGATAGCTCTTGCGTTCCTCATTGATACAATTTGTGGATATGGTGCGACAGGTGGTGGAAACTTTGGTACAATGACTCCACTGTCAGCATTCTTTAAATATGCTGGTGGACTTGCAATGGGACTAATGGTTCCTGTTTTATCTGGATATATTGCATACTCAATTGCAGACAGACCTGGACTTGCTGTTGGTTTTACAGGTGGACTGATTGCTTCAAGTGGAAACGCAATTGCAGCAGGATATGCCTGGGCTGACAATGTAACTGGCTTTCAGAAACTTGTAGCAGATTTTGCATTTCAGAGTGCAAATGGTGGAAACACGGTATCTGGATTCCTTGGTGGAATAGTTGCTGGTTTCTTAGCTGGATTTGTAGTTCTTATGTTAAAGAAGATGTTTTCAAAGCTCTCAGCATCCCTTGATGGAATTAAGCCCAAGTGGAAACGCAATTGCAGCAGGATATGCCTGGGCTGACAATGTAACTGGCTT
>CAMFPD010000194.1 GCA_945971355.1 uncultured Lachnobacterium sp. | reverse complement strand
GCTGGTGTGGTAGTCAGTTCCGAAAGACCAAGCTTTGCCCTTTTCGCATTTATTATAAGTCTGACCTGCTCCTCTGCAGATGTATTGCCCTGCTCAACCGCATACAGCTTGACGCCTTCCTGATCCCAACCAAAGGCTGGAAGCGTAGTGTATTCATTTGAATCTGTTGATAAGAGATGTAAACCATTTAACCCCTTGTTATACATACGAAATATCTGTACACTTCCACCGGAATAAAACAATGGCCTGCCGTCATTATCAAGCTTCCAATCACCCTCAGCAGTTAACACCGATATCTCGTTTGTGTCAGTAGTGTACAGATGGTGATTAAGCTTAGAATTAAATAACCTGTAAACTGGTGTACCAGTTGTTGGAGCATACCATCCAATTCCCTCAAACTGCCATCCATAGCTTGTGTATAAGGTCTCAACCTCATTCCAATCAACTGTATAAAGGTGCTCCCCTGTAACCGGTGTATAGAGACGGTAAACTGCCTGTTTTGAGCTATCAGCCGCAAACGCCATATCTGTCTTAATCTGTCCGCAGATTGTAACCATTGAAAAAACAATTACAAAAACAATGATTTTTCTTATCCTATTAGTAAACTTCATTTCATAACTCCTGTGCTAATTAATCGGTAAAAAGCTGTACCCAGTGTGGATACCCATCAACTATATAATATCCTACACCGATATGATTGAATTCTGGTGTCAGGATATTAGCTCGATGTCCAGGTGAATTCATCCAGTCCTCCATTACCTCTTTAGCATCGCTCTGCCCCATTGCAATATTCTCTCCTGCCCATCCATACTCGACGCTACATTCGTCTAATACTGTAAAGCAGCTTGTTCCGTTAGGACGTGTATGGGAGAAGTATGTGCTTATCTCGGTTGCTCTTACAAATGCTGCATTCTGAAGTTCAACTGTTGAAGTCAGTGCTCCCAGTCCATTCTTTGCACGCTCTTCATTTACAATATCCACAACCTGCTGCTGAGCCGCTCCTATGTCGATTACAGGTTCTGGTTCAGGCTCTGGTTCAGGCGTAGGGATTTCCTCACTTGGAGTAGGATTGCCATTTTTAACAGCTAAAAGCTTGACTCCCTCCTGCTCCCAACCATAATCCGGAAGAGTATTATACTCATTCTCGTCTGTACTGAGAAGATGCATACCATTTAAATGTTCATTGTACAAGCGATAGATATTTACAGTACCACCTGAATAAAATAACGGATTACCATTGTTATCAGCAACCCAGCCATGCTCACTTGTGAGGACACTAACCTCATTTGTATCACTTGTGTATAAGTGATTGTTGAGTCCAGCATTAAAGAGACGATAAACTGGAACACCAGTCTTAGGTGCATACCATGCAGTTCCTTCATATGTCCAGTTATATTTGCTCGTCAATACACTAACCTCGTTAAAATCTGTAGTGTATAGATGCTCCCCAGTTGAAGCTGCATACAATCTGTATACCGGAACATTGATTTCAAATGCTAACGCAGTCTCAGTCTGTGTAAGCGGTCCAAATAAAGCAGCTGCCATAGAGAAAATGATTGCAAAAACACCTATAAAACTTCTTAATCTTCTGTTTTTCTTCATGTTACTCTTTACCCCTTTCAACTTTGAAATTACCGAATTACATCACGCGCCAAATACATCCTCGCACTTATCAAGCACGGATGCAATAACCGCATCCATATCATAATACTTGTACTCACCAAGTCTTCCACCGAAAATTACCTTCTCCTCAGCATCAGCAAGCTTCTTGTACTCTGCGTAAAGAGCTCCATTTTTTTCATCGTTTACTGGGTAATATGGTTCATCACCCGGTTTCCACTCTGAGCTGTACTCACGTGAAATAACAGTCTTAGGAAGGTCATTACCCTCATCATCCTTACCAAATTCAAACCATTTATGTTCAATGATTCGTGTCCATGGTGTCTCGCGGTCTGTATAGTTAACAGCTGCATTTCCCTGGAAGTTTGGCTGGTCGAGAAGCTCTGTCTCGAAACGAACTGAACGATATTCAAGAGCTCCAAGCTTGTAATCAAAGTAAGCATCAATAGCTCCTGTATAAACAACCTTGTCAGCAAGGGCATCATACTCAGCCTTATTCTCAAGATAGTCAACACCTGTACGAACCTCGATATCTCCAAGGATATTCTCTACCATCTTTGTGTATCCGCCCATTGGAATACCCTGATATAAAGCATTGAAATAATTATTGTCAAATGTCAGACGAACTGGAAGTCGCTTGATAATAAATGCTGGAAGATCCTTACAGTCACGTCCCCACTGCTTCTCTGTATATCCCTTAACAAGCTTCTCGAAGATGTCTTTTCCAACGAGTGAAATAGCCTGCTCCTCAAGGTTCTGTGGATTTGTTATACCAGCTTCCTTCTTCTGCTCCTCAATCTTAGCAGCAGCTTCCTCTGGAGTAACAACTCCCCACATCTTGTTGAATGTGTACATATTGAATGGAAGCGAGTAAAGCTCTCCCTTGTAGTTTGCTACTGGTGAGTTTGTAAAACGATTGAATTCAGCAAACTGTGTTATGTAATTCCATACCTTTGTGTTGTTTGTATGGAAAATATGAGCACCATACTTGTGTACGTGGATTCCCTCAACATCCTCTGTATAAATATTTCCCGCAATGTTTGGGCGCTTGTCTATAACAAGAACTGACTTGCCATGTGCCTTTGCTTCATGAGCAAAAATTGCTCCATAGAGACCTGCACCAACTACTAAATAATCGTATTTTGCCATTATAGTTTTCTCCTTTAAAAAAATAGTCTGATTAATTTTAACACATTTACAGGCGAAAATCATCATAAAAAAAGCATTGACTATTTTGTAATATAAATCAATGCTTTTCTGCTTCAAATTTATTTACTCTACGGTAACACTCTTCGCAAGATTTCTTGGTTTATCCACATCAAGTCCCTTAGCAACTGATACATAGTATGCCAACAGCTGTAATGGAACCACTGCCAAGCTTGCAGTAAAATGATTGTCAATCTTTGGAATGTATGTTGCAAACTCAACCGCATCCTCGATTGCATAGTTACCAAATGTAGTAAGCCCCATCAGGTATGCTCCACGGCTCTTACATTCAACCATGTTGCTTATAGTCTTCTCATAAAGCTCATCCTGTGTCAAAAGACCAATAACCAGTGTGTCATCCTCGATAAGGCTGATTGTACCATGCTTAAGTTCTCCTGCAGCATATGCTTCAGAGTGAATATAAGAAATTTCCTTAAGCTTGAGACTTCCCTCTAAGCTTATTGCATAATCAATTCCACGACCGATAAAGAAAATATCCTTTGCATTTACCTGCTTTGAAGCAAACCACTGTAATCTCTCTTTATCCTCAATGATTTTTTCAATCTTCCCAGGAATAGTATTAAGCTCAGCAATATAGTGTGCATATTGCTCGTCTGTAATCTGTCCTAATACCTTGGCAAATTGGATAGAAAGAATATATCCAGCTATAAGCTGTGCTGAATATGCCTTAGTTGTGGCAACCGAAATCTCAGGGCCAGCCAATGTATAGAATACACTGTCAGCTTCCCTCGCAATAGATGATCCCACTACATTTACAATACCAAGTGTTTTAACCCCTTGACTCTTTGCCTCTCTAAGAGCAGCCAGTGTATCTGCAGTCTCACCAGACTGGCTTACAACGATAACAAGTCCATTCTTATCAAGGATAGGCTTACGATATCTAAACTCTGACGCCACCTCTACACGCACAGGAACTCTGGCTAAGTCCTCCATCACATACTGTGTAACTACTCCAGTATGATATGCGCTGCCACATGCTACGATATATATCTGAGATGTGTTCTTGATATCCTCATCTGTTAATCCCACAGTTGAAAGATCAATCTTGCCATCCTTCACAACAGAATTAAGGGTATCCTCGATAGCCTTTGGCTGCTCGTGAATTTCCTTCATCATGAAGTGCTCGAATCCACCCTTTTCAGCAGCTTCTGCATCCCAGGTAATCTCAACAGGTTCTTTTGTAATCTCATCACCATCCAGGTTGAAAAATGTTGCCTCGCCATCTGCAAGACGTCCAATCTCCATATTGCCTATGTAATACACATTTCTAGTATATTTAAGAATTGCCGGAACATCTGATGCCACATAGCACTCGCCATCTGTAACACCGATAATCATTGGGCTATCCTTACGAGCCACATAGATTTCTCCCGGATAATCCTTGAACATAAGCTCAAGAGCATATGAGCCTCTGATACGAACCATAGCATGGTTGATTGCATCAACAGGAGTGCCAAGATACTTCTTGTAATAGTAATCAACTAACTTGATTGCTACCTCTGTATCAGTCTGAGAATAAAATGTATATCC
>CAMFPD010000193.1 GCA_945971355.1 uncultured Lachnobacterium sp. | reverse complement strand
CGAGTTTATAAGCCGCATGGAAGAAGCCGGATATAAGGTTCCTACTATGGCATAATCCAAAATTTTTTTAAAGAGGAAAACAACTCAACACCGTTTTCCTCTTTTTGCCCATAGGTCTCATTTCAATTTATGTAATACTGTATAAAAACATATATAATATCGTGCATTTTTCCATCTTGTTATAATAACCATCAAATGATAGCTCTACTTGAATCACTATCTGGTCCACTTCCATTTCGCATGACAAGTGACATTCTCTTCAAAGTCCTAATGCAAAGCTCAAACCGTGTCCTTAAAGGCATTGTCTGTAAAAGGAGCTGTTCATATCGGATTCCTAGACTATACACTATTTCCTGAGTATCCAGAGTTTTATGCTACATATCGTCTTATAAACCAACGTACCGGTCAGTTATACTCTAGTAAATTTCGCATTTCTGTGGTAGACTTAACGTTAAGAAACCAAGCAACCAAGGAAGATATCGCCCAGCATCGTGATTTGTGGGCTGCCTTCTTTAAAGCAACAGAATGGGGTGAGCTTATGGCACTGGCTAATAAAGATTCCAATATCAGCGAAGCTGTAGTTACATTGAAAAAACTCTCTGATGATGAGCTTTTCAAATTGCGCTATCAGGCTCGCGAAGATCAGCTCCGCCAACAGTGGGATATGGAATACTACTACAACACCAAATTTGCTGAAATGGAGGAACAAAATGCCGCTATCACCGCTGAGAAAGATGCTATGGCTGAACAACATGCCAATGATCTTCGCCTTATTGAAGAATTAAAAAAGGAGCTTGAGACTCTTCGCAAAGCATAAATTTATTAAAGCTATAAACGAGATGAAGTTGCGCAACTCAAAGTCTACTGATAAATAAGCTAATAATATCACGAGGGATGCTTTATGTTCAGCTTCCCTCGTTTATTAACTTCTTAAATATTAAATTCCATATTTTCTTTTAAATCTTTTCTCTGCAATTCTCCATGCAAGAGCATTTTTATATTTATTGCCTTTCATTCTAAGAAGTCTTTTATGATAAGCTTCTGAATTGATTTTCTTTAGCCACTTGATTCCTTTTAAGTAATCTATCATGGCGCGTATTACATAATACTCCGAAACAAAATCCTTCTTCACATGATAAAATGTTATCGTCTCTTTCCAGTTTCTGAGTATCCTTTCTGCGTCACTTAATGGAAAATGTATTGAATTAACAAATAATGGATTTCTTGTGTCATAATAAAGCATTATAGGTGTTTGTCTCTTATCAAATGTCTCGTGCCACACATGCACACCCTCAATAATAATCGGGGATTTGCCACACCTAAGTCCGTACTCCACATCATCACAATGTATGAAAAAAGGCATTATGTCATTTTCTCTGACAAAGTCCATTGGAAAACAACAAAACCACCAGCCACCATAATCAGCTCCAGAATCATAAATCACATTTCCATAAGTGTAATTATCTGGTGTAATTTTTCTCATATACTCAATATGCCTTAAATCTCCACCATTCCATATCTCAGCAGCTGTATACTGAACATCCGGTTTATCCATACAGAACATTCTGCCTGCTACAGGATGCTTCGCATATTGCTGAGGAATCCGTCTCAAGAAATCATACAAAATGTAGAATGCATCCAGTTCAAATTCCACATCATCATCCATAAATACAACATGTGAAAAAAAAGTATTGCAACTACGTATCTCCTCAACACCTCTCTGAAATCCACCTGAGCCACCAGTGTTTCTGTTATGCAAAACATGCAAAAGCTCTCCATCGTAGCAATTAAGTTCACAGCCATTGTCGATTACAAAAATATGAAGTTTCCCATAATAATTTATATCATTTGAATCAAAAAACTTAGATTCTAACAATTTAGAAATATTGCGATTAATATAATCAGTTCTATGATATGTACAAATGTTTACTGCAATCCTTACGTCTTCCAAAACTGACTCCTTTTTTAATTCAGTTCTCCCTCGCACATGTCTAGAGCAGATGCAATAACAGCATCCATATCGTAATATTTGTACTCACCAAGACGACCACCGAAAATAACATTCGACTCCTTATCAGCTAATTTTCTGTAGTCTTCATATAGCTTTCCATTTTTCTCATCATTAACAGGATAATACGGTTCATCACCAGGCTTCCATTCCGAAGAATATTCCTTGGAAATAACTGTCTTTGGTAAATCATCACCATTGGCATCCTTGCCAAACTCAAACCATTTGTGCTCAATAATTCTGGTCCATGGTGTCTCGGCATCTGTATAGTTTACTGCTGCATTTCCCTGAAAATTAGGCATGTCCAAAATCTCATTCTCAAATCTAACAGAACGATACTCCAGGTATCCAAGTGAATAATCAAAATAAGCATCTATTGCACCTGTGTATACAACTTTCTCTGCTAACGCATCCCATTTATCCTTTGCATTAAGATAGTCCTCA
This sequence comes from uncultured Lachnobacterium sp., assembly GCA_945971355.1. GTDB lineage: Bacteria > Bacillota > Clostridia > Lachnospirales > Lachnospiraceae > Roseburia. The sequence continues at coordinate 1,963 of CAMFPD010000193.1, read as the reverse complement.
TTCAATCTTACTTCTATGCCCTCAAGCATATTAGCTACCATATTGGTATATCCACCGATTGGTATTCCCTGAAACAACGCATTGAAATAGTTGTTATCAAATGTCAATCTAACGGGAAGTCTCTTGATAATAAAAGATGGCAACTGATTACAAGGTCTTCCCCACTGTTTCTCAGTGTATCCCTTGATTAACTTCTCATAAATATCACGACCAACAAGTGATATTGCCTGTTCCTCAAGATTTTTAGGCTCGACTATACCAGCATCTTTTCTCTGCTCCTCGATTTTTGCCGCAGCTTCTTCAGGTGTTGTAACACCCCACATTTTATTAAATGTGTACATATTAAATGGCAGAGAATATAACTCGCCATTATAATTAGCAACTGGAGAGTTTGTAAAACGATTGAACTCTGCAAACTGGTTCACATACTCCCACACTTTTCTGTTATTTGTATGGAAAATATGCGCTCCATACTTATGCACCTGTATGCCCTCAACAGGCTCAGTGTATACATTTCCCGCAATGTTTGGTCTCTTGTCAATTACCAAGACAGACTTGCCGGTTCTTTCGGCTTCATGGGCAAAAACTGCTCCATAGAGACCTGCCCCTACTACTAAATAATCATACTTCATTACTTGTTCCTACTTAATTTATGTAATATTATATAAAAATTGCCTATAGTGACCAATTTATCCTTCGTGTGGTAAACTTGAGGCAAATAGATTCTGCAACTGCTGAAAACCGTGCCAACTATATTGATTATTGGGCACGTCTCTTTACCGCAACTACATGGGAGGAAATCAAAATGCTTGCTCAAAATAATGATTTTATTGCTTCCGCTTCTCAATCTCTCTATGAATCTAATGCGGATGAAATTACAAGAGAAAAATACCGTGCCCGTGAGAATTATATGTGTCTGGAACGTACACTCGCTGAACAAAAAACTAAACTTGCCGAGCAGGAAGCCGCTCTTTCTGAAAAAGACAATGCCCTTGCCGAAAAAGACAAACTCATTAGGCAACTCCAAAAACAACTTGCTGAAATGCAATCAGTAGATTAATATTATGGCTTCAGAATCCCATCACATAAATAGTGATGGGATTTATCTATGACAAGCACCGACTTGCTTTTCTGACCTCATGGGCAAAAACAGCTCCTCCATAGAGACCTGAGCTCATTGCTAAATAATCATACATTCTTTCCCATTTAACAATTACACTATCATATGTTGTTTTCATAAGAGATATGCAAGAGTATTATAGTTAATATACAAGGATTTCACTACTTATTCATATATTCAGGCAATTCATCGAGGTACTTCATCGCAGTCTTGTCTCTGCATTCTATAAAGGAATCCCAATCATATGCATCTAACCCATCTCTTGACCAAATAATATTTTCTCGTATAACCCTAGCAGGACTCCCTGCTATTATTAGGTTCTTTCCAAAATGTCCTGATGAAACTGTTCCTGCCCCTATAATACTATTGTCGTCAATAGAGAAACCTCCCAATATCTTTACGGCTCTTCCACACCATACATGTCTGCCTATATTAATATTTTTACCTCTGTTTATTCTCTCTCCCGATTCAAGGTCAAAAATATGGTGCGCATCCGTCTGCCTGAGCTCAATTTCAACTGAAAACATACAGTCTTCACCAATTTCAATAATTCCGTTCATCCCATTTTGAATAATAACCGATTCGAAAGTAGAATTATCTTTTAAAACAATTTGCCCATTACTTCCTAAAAATTCAACGTATAGTACTCCCTTCGCCTTAATATTCCCTATTCTCAAATAGTTTCCAGCCAAATTATTATATCTAATCATCACCATAATATTTTGCATTGTAGTACATGATTTATCAAACACAATATGATTTTTATATCTATCTATATACTCATCTACATCATATTCTTCCTGTCTCTTATACACATCTGACGCTGCCGACGATATGCAGTGT
>CAMFPD010000192.1 GCA_945971355.1 uncultured Lachnobacterium sp. | reverse complement strand
AGAATATTGTGATTTAATTGTGGATTGCATTGAGCTTTTACCACCTAATGTGGTAATTCATAGAATAACTGGCGACGGACCAAGAGCATTACTTATTGCGCCACTTTGGAGTGCGGACAAAAAACGTGTTCTCAACACAATTAATAAACGTTTTAGAGAGAGAAATACCTATCAGGGACGACTCTTTGACCAGAATTAATTTGACTAGATTTATGAAAGAGGTAACAATATGGCAGAACCATTTACCATATATAAACTTACAATATTATACATGTTGGATAAAGCAGGATTTCCACTTTCCAACACTCAGATTTCAAACTTTTTTCTAGAACAGGAATATACAGATTATTTCAGAGTTCAGGAAGTTATCGGGGATTTAGTGAAAGCTGATTTGATTCGTTTCGAAACCACCCATTCAAACACTCAATATACACTCACTGCTGCCGGTCGTGAGACACTTGGTTTTTTCAAGGACAAGATAACAGAAGGCATCGAAAGTGATATTAAGAAATTTTTTGAAAAGAATAAACTGGAATTCCGTCAGGAAAATTTCGTTCTGGCTGACTATTACAAAACAACAAATCAAAACTACGATGTACGATGTCAGGTTCGAACAGATAGCACAACTGTTCTCGACCTCACACTCTCTGTTCCAACCAAAGAACAGGCTGAGGTAATCTGCAATAACTGGAAGAATTCTAACGAGGATGTATATGCCTATCTAATGGATATTCTATTAAAATAATAGCAAAAAACTAAGTAGAAACATTTAGTTTCCACTTAGTTTTTTATTTCTACTACTTTTTCTTCTGAATACTGTATCCGAATTTTCCAAGCTTCTCTCCCATTGCAAAATACTCACCATGGGAATACATCACAAGACCTGTTTCATTAATATTAAACTTATTCTTTTCATCCATATATTTGTCATCGACTGTAACGCCAACCACATCTGCAATAAACATATGATGACTTCCGAGTTCCTTTATCTCTCTGACCTTACACTCAATGTTCACAGGGCTTTCAGCTATCCCCGGAGCATTTACATTCTGCATTTTAAGCGGTGTAAGATTAAGTTTCTCATACTTATTCACATCTCTTCCGCTTGTGACTCCACAGTAATCACAGGCAAATGCAAGCTCCTCTGTTGTTAAATTCACAACAAATTCCCCTGTCTCCTTTAGCATATTGTATGAATGACGCTCAGGTCTAACTGAGATTGACAGCATCGGTGGGTTTGTACATATTGTTCCAGCCCACGCAACTGTAATTATATTGTTATTCCCTTTTTTATCAGCGACACTTACCATAACCGCCGGCACAGGGTTAAGCATATTACCTGGTTTCCAATTTTGTTTTCCCATACTACTCCTTTTTATTAGTTATTATTTTATCAATCCAACCTCTCCAAGGCTGGCTTTTACATATTCTTTATGAGATTCTTCCAGTTCTGTCAATGGTAGTCTAAGCTTTCCAACATTGTACCCCATAATGTTCATGGCCCCTTTGACTGGAATTGGATTCACCTCACAAAACAGTGCATTTATAAGATCAAGATATCTAAGCTGTATGTCTAATGCCCTTTCCCGGTCGCCTTCCAAATACTCCATAACAATATCATGAGTCTCCTTAGGTGCAACATTTGAAAGAACAGAAATCACACCTACTCCTCCTAGCGAGAGAATAGGAATTATCTGATCATCATTTCCTGAATAAATATCAAGTATTCCTTTTGACAGTTTGGCAAGCTTCATCACTTGTGAAATATCCCCACTGGCTTCCTTTATACCAACAATATTTTCACAGTCTCTTGCAAGTCTGACTGCTGTCTCTGGCAATATATTACATCCAGTTCTCGACGGAACATTATACATAATTATTGGAAGTGAAACAGCTTTTGATACTTCTGCGTAATGAGCATACAAGCCATTTTGTGTTGCCTTATTATAAAACGGTGTCACAACTAAAAGTCCATCTACTCCAAGCACCTGAACCTTCTTTGAAAAATCAACAACTACCTGTGTAGAGTTTCCACCTGTACCTGCAACTACGGGAATTCGCCCCGCAGCCTTTTCTACTGTGTATTTAATAACAGAAAGCTTCTCCCCCTCTGTCATCGTCGCTGGTTCCCCAGTAGTGCCACATACAATTATGGCATCTGTTTTTCCTTCAATCTGTCTCTCAATCAGAGTACCTAACATATCATAGTTTACTGTTAAATCCTCATTAAATGGAGTAATAAGTGCAACTCCTGCCCCCTTGAATAATGCCATTCCTCTCACCTCTATATTAAAGATTTATATCCGGATTCTCCCTGATTATCTCTGCTATCAGCTCTCTCTCATCCATATGATGCTTCACGCCGCATATTTCCTGATAATCTTCGTGTCCTTTTCCTGCCAGAACAACAATATCTCCATCCTTTGCATTTAACATGCAGTAAGCTATCGCTTCCTTTCTGTCAGGTATAGTTACATACTCTCCATCAGCTTTATGAACACCTACTAAGATATCATTAATTATATCCATTGGTTCTTCATTTCTTGGATTATCGGAAGTAACTACTGTCAAATCTGCAAGTCGTGATGAAACTTCACCCATCTCATATCTTCTGGATTTTGCTCTGTTTCCGCCACACCCAAACAGACACACAAGTCTGCCTGGCTCATATGCTCGCAATGTTGTGAGAAGACTCTCAAGTGACATTGCATTATGTGCATAATCTATCATCAATGTATATCTCTTTGTCACAGGGACTATCTCTATTCGTCCCTTTACCGAAACATTCATTAACGCTGCTTTTATAGTATCCTCAGGCACGTTAAATTGATGACAAATTGCTATCGCAGTAAGTGAGTTATACACAGAAAAGCTTCCTGGTACATTTACTTCAACATCAAAATCCATAATTCCATCCACATGATATTTAACACCCAATGCACCATGTTCTTTTTTTAGCTCCACATCTCTTGCAACCAGATCATTACTTTCCTTGTATCCGAATTTTTCCACCTGGCATGTATGTCCTTTTAAAATTCCATCTACATGTTCACTGTCTCCATTAAAAATTCCAAGCTTACACTGTCTGAACAACAGACTCTTGCAGTACATATAGTCCTCAAAATCCTTGTGCTCATTTTCTCCGATATGGTCAGGTTCTAAATTTGTAAACACACCTATATCGAAAGTAAATCCAGATACACGATGTAACATAAGGGCCTGTGATGAAACTTCCATAACTACCGCATCAAGCCCCTCATCTACCATCTGTGCAAACAATTCCTGAACTCTGTATGACTCTGGAGTTGTGTTTGCCGCTGGTATCCTCTCATCTCCCACAATTGACTCAATTGTTCCTATAAGACCTGTTTTAACTCCTGCTGATTCAAGTATTGATTTAACCATATAAGTTGTAGTTGTCTTACCCTTAGTTCCAGTTATTCCAATAGTCTTGATTTTCTCTGCCGGATATCCAAAATATGCTGCTGACATGCAGGCAAGTGCATATCTGCTATTTTCTACTTTAATATATGTCACGCCCTCAATTGGAGTTACATCCTTCTCCACAATTACTGCAGCTGCTCCCATATTAACTACATCTGGGATAAACTCGTGGGCATCCCTTACTGTTCCGGATATACACACAAATACAGAGCCCTTTTCCACCTTTCTCGAATCATATACGAGAGTAGAAATCTCTATATTTTCATCTCCTGAAACAAGCTCATAATCCATTTTTTTAATTAAGTCAGTTAAAATCATTATTTTTCCCTCACAAATTATAATTAATATTCACCACTAAACACTTCTGTTGCCGGTCCTGTCATAAAAATATGATTCGTTTTTTCATTATACTCAATTGTGAGATCGCCACCTCTCAGATGAACAAGCACCTTATTATCTGTGCGATTATTTAGTATGCATGCCATAACAGATGCGCAAGTTCCTGTTCCACATGCCCTGGTCTCGTCTGAGCCTCGCTCCCACACTCTCATATTTATTTCCTCTCGCGAGATTATCTCTACAAACTCTGTGTTTGTTCTCTTTGGAAATCTTTCATGTTTTTCAAAATGTGGTCCATATTTTTCTATTTCAAAATCAGCCACATTATCTACAAAAACAACAGCATGTGGATTTCCCATTGACACACAGGTCATATTCCATGTCTTTCCGCAAACCTCAATTGGCTCATCAACAACTTTATCCCCCTCTGCTAAAACAGGAATCTGTTCAGGTTCCAGAATAGGTTCTCCCATATCAACCCTTACCTGCTCCACTTTTCCCTGCTCCACAAAAAGTGTGAGATACTTAATTCCAGCACCAGATTCTACTGATATTTCAGTCTTATCTGTCATTTTGTGGTCATAGACATACTTTGCAACACATCTGATTCCATTTCCGCACATCTCAGCTTC
>CAMFPD010000191.1 GCA_945971355.1 uncultured Lachnobacterium sp. | reverse complement strand
AATGAATATATTATCTATATAAAATATTAAATTTTGGATAAGAAAACAGAATACACTCGAAAATAGTGGAGATACTTACTGTATACCAAAGTATGGAGTGTGTATTTATGATAATTCAGCGTGGAGATATTTATTATGCAGATTTAAGACCTGTGGTAGGTTCGGAGCAGGGAGGAATACGTCCTGTTTTAATTGTACAAAATGATATTGGAAATAAGCATAGTCCTACAGTTATTTGTGCGGCAATTACATCACAGATGCATAAGGCAAAGCTGCCTACACATGTGGAACTTAATTGTCAGGATTATGATTTGGCAAAAGATTCAGTTGTTTTATTGGAGCAATTGCGTACAATTGATAAAAAGAGACTTAAAGATAAGGTTTGTCATTTGGATAACCAAATTCTTATGAAGGTAGATAAAGCTCTTGAAATAAGCTTAGAACTTTTTACATAGGATGATTAAAGGAGAAAAAGATGGAAGATGGTTCAACCCCCTATTTAATTATTGCAGTTTGTGTTTGTGCGGTGTTACTTGTGATTGCATTGGTAGAAGCATATTTATTGATTAGGCTGTTAAAAGGAAGAAAGACAAAGCTCAAAGGCTTTGAGCCATTTCATGGAAATGATGAGGTGACAGAGGAAGAAATTATTTCTATGGTACATGAAGGACATGAGAGTGGAAATATTCTGGCATCTGAAGTTGAGATGATTAATAATATTTTTCAGTTCAACGACAAAGAGGTAAAGGATATTATGACCCACAGAATAAATATCCTGGGTCTCGATGGTGATTTGTCATATATTGATGCAGTCAGCATTATGATTGAGACTGGAAAATCAAGATTTCCAGTATATGAGAATGACATCGATAATATAATCGGTGTCCTACATATCAAAGATGCATTTGAATATTGCCAGAGAAATGAAGTTTTCAGAACCTCAATCAAAGATATAAAAGGACTAATTAAAGAGGCTGATTTTGTGCCGGAAACTGTAAATATAAATGATTTATTCAAGCGTATGCAGACAAAGAAAAATCATCTTGCTATGGTTGTGGATGAATATGGACAGATCTCTGGAATTGTGGCAATGGAAGATATTCTTGAGGAGCTTGTTGGTGAGATAGAGGACGAGCATGATGATGAGGAAGAACTTATTCAGAAAAATGATGATGAAAGCTATTTCATGGATGGCATGAGTTCTTTTGCAGATGTAAAGGAGGAACTTGAGCTGCCAGTGGAGGAAGATGCCTTTGAAACATTGAATGGTTTTCTTATCTCCCAGATGGATAAGATTCCTGAGGAGGACGAGACGCCGGTTATCAATGCGTATGGCTATGAGTTCTCCGTTATGTCTGTTAACGATAATGTTATTGGACAGGTTATGATTAAGAAAGTTGCACAAAGTAATATTTAGTGCTATTATAAGTAAGATTTTTTAAAAGAGAGGATAAAAATTATGTCAGGACATTCAAAATTTGCGAATATCAAGCATAAGAAAGAGAAAAATGATGCTGCTAAGGGAAAGATTTTCACAATGATTGGGCGTGAAATTGCAGTGGCAGTTAAAGAGGGTGGACCAGACCCAGCAAACAACTTTAAGCTTGCACAGGTTATTGCAAAGGCTAAGTCAAACAACATGCCAAATGATACAATCGAGAGAGGTATCAAGAAGGCTGCTGGTGATGGTAGCGGTGTAAATTACGAGACATGTACATACGAGGGATATGGTCCTTCCGGAACAGCTATTATCGTTAAATGCCTAACTGATAACAAGAACAGAACAGCAGCCAATGTTAGAAACTGTTTTACAAAAGGACAGGGAAGCATTGGAACACAGGGATGTGTTTCTTATATGTTCGATGAGAAGGGGCAGATTATCATTGATAAAGAAGAGTGTGATATGGATGCTGATGATCTCATGATGATTGCTCTTGATGCTGGCGCAGATGATTTCTCAGAGGAGGAGGATAGCTTTGAGATTACAACAGCTCCTTCTGATTTTGATGCTGTTCACAAGGCTCTTGAGGAAGCAGGAGTAGCTATGGTTTCGGCAGAGGTTAGCATGATTCCACAGACATACGTTACACTTACAGAGGAAGCAGATATTATTAACATCGGAAGAATCCTTGATCTCTTAGATGATGATGATGATGTACAGGAAGTGTACCACAACTGGGAAGAGTAATTAGGGGGCTGCCCCTTTTCAAGGCTGCCCCTTTGGGATTACATAAGCGAAAAATAAAGACATATATTTCCTTGAAAAAAATCACAAGTTTGTTCCGCGTATCTATTAAGGATAGCTGGCTGAGAAATGTGTATTTAATTTACTCATTGAGCCGCGGAACTGTTGTAATTTTGTTTCTCGGAAATATATGTCTTTATTTTTTATGTACTGTTACGGAGGGCAGCCTGCAAAGGAAACCAACAAGCCTTGAAATAGGTCTGGATATAAATGTCTGTATTTTGTACTTTTTATATACCATGTGACCGTCTTATTATAAGACGGTCTATTATATTGTAAAAAAGTACTATATATACATGTTTTAAAATGATATAATCTATACATGAATTCATACATGGGAGGATTTTAAGTGAGAAAATTTACGAAAGCGAATCTAAGAAGAAGTATTGTCATGGTATGTACACTTGCATTGGCAATTCCAATGCTGCTTACTCCAACAGTGCAGGTAAAGGCGGCTGATACCACAGTGCCTATCTACAGACTTTATAATCCTGATAACGGAGAGCATCTCTATACAACAGACGCAAATGAGACAAGAGTTCTATACTATGAGCACAATTGGGGATACGAAGGCATCGCCTGGTATGCGCCAAATGGTACAGGAACACCTGTGTATAGATTATATAATCCAGTGCTTTGCAATCATTTGTATACAACAGATACTAATGAAGTTGCTGTACTTACAACCACAACAGAGTGGGTATCAGATAACAATGGACAGCCAGTATTTTATTCAGATGGAGCGATTCCAGTATACAGAGTGTATAATCGTGAGCTTCAGGGAATGCATCATTTGACAACAGACAAGAATGAGTATGACACCTTGCCAATCCATGGCTGGACACAGGAGGGAGTATCTCTTTATGCAAGGACAATAGGTTCTCCAATTATCACCAGGTATTGGAATGAGAGCGGAGAGGAATTGTCCCTTGAAACAGCCTCTAATGAGAGTACAACTGGAGGCGGTGGCGGAAACAGCAGCGGAAGCACTAGCGGAGGAAGTAGCGAAACTGACGGAAACAGCGGTGGAAGCGGCAACTCTGGTCATGTGCATAGCTACACATGGGAGACTAGTGGTAACACAAGAACTGCAAAGTGCTCATGTGGAGCAACTGGTATCACCGAAGAGTATGTGGCAGGTGTGTGGGGATATTTTGATAGAGGAGCCGCAGAAGAATTATTTATGCATGTAAATAATAATAGAGCGGTTACACAATATGGTGTAGTCGATAATGATGGTCATCCTATTGGAATAGAAACAGTACCAGCACTTACAAATTTTGATGGCCTCTACGCAACAGCAAAACAAAGAGCAGCCGAAATAGCAACAAATTATGGACATGCTGGACTAAAAACAGATAATGAAAATCTTGGAGGCGGAGCAGCAAATGCAAATGAATGTCAACAGGCATGGTGTTATTCTAAATCCCATGCAAGTACTATGACAAATCCGATATATACCCAAGGTTCATGCGCGGTTTTCTACTACGATGCAGATGGAAGTGGCCAAAATTTATATCCTTTTTACGTACTTGTCGTAAATAAGTAAATTGATAAATAAAAAACATGTGAGAAGTTATGAATTCGAGAAACAACAGGTAAGCATACGAGCATATAAACTATACATAAGTTTATACATGAAATAATATATGAATTTACACATGGGAGGATTTTAGTGTGAAAAAACTTACAAAATTAAAACTTGTAAAATCAAAATTTAGAACAGTCATTGTCATGGTATGCACACTTGCCTTGGCAATTCCAATGATGCTTACTCCAACAGTGCAGGCAAAGGCGGCTGATACTACAGTGCCTATCTACAGACTTTACAATCCTGACAATGGAGAGCATCTCTATACAACTGATGCAAACGAGACAAGAGTTCTATACCATGAGCACAATTGGGGCTATGAGGGAATTGCCTGGTATGCGCCAAATGGTACAGGAACACCGGTGTATAGATTATATAATCCAGTGCTCTGCAATCATTTGTACACAACAGATACTAATGAAGTAGCTGTACTTACAACCACAACAGAGTGGGTATCAGATAACAATGGACAGCCAGTGTTCTATTCAGATGGAACGATTCCAGTATACAGAGTATACAATCGTGAACTTCAGGGAATGCATCATCTGACTACAGACAAGAATGAGTATGACACCTTGCCAATCCATGGCTGGACTCAGGAGGGAGTATCTCTTTATGCCAAGACAA
>CAMFPD010000190.1 GCA_945971355.1 uncultured Lachnobacterium sp. | reverse complement strand
TAATTATACTCTAAACTATTACGTAACGTAGGAGTCAATATGTTTTTCAAAAAAAGTAAAAATCTTGATTTGTCTATCCTAATTCTTTTTTATTTTTATAAGTGATTTGGGAGACTTTGGTTTACCATCTCGATAAATCTGACCTGATTCAAGCAACGGATTAATCACGTCTGTCAAGAATTGACTTCTACTGCGATAATGCAATGCCTCTTGGAGTTCTTTTATTGGCTTTGGACCTTCCGCTCTGAGAATGGCAATTACTATCTCGCTTTTCGTAAGTTCCTCTAAATCAATCTCTATCGCCTCTCCATTGTATAGCATATCAAATAATCGAAGATTCAAAAAGCCCGGATAAATAGAAACCACTGGTTGAATGTCTTCTGGGCAATCTTTATATGCTTCAATCATAGTTTGAAAGCCAGTTCCACCTCGCTCCATAAGGTTTGCGACATCTAAAATTGCTGCAATAATCGAATTACGCCGAATAGAAGGAATTGAACCTGCAGGATAATCATCATAACTTTTAGGTAAAAGCCATGACCCTGGAGATACAATCTCTATTCTGTCAGAGTAAATATCCACATCTATCTGTGTTCCAGAAATAGAATAGTCTCTGTGAGCAATAGCATTGACTAATGCTTCTCTTATTGCCTCTTTAGGATAAGAACGCACTTCCTCGCGCCCTCCGTTGTTGGTTTTGCGCCATCCAGTCTTAGTATTTCTTTCAATAAAGTTCAATGCATCTGTAAATACTCTCGCCAATGATCCTTTTAATCTGATACTGTCAAGAACTGTTCCTGTCTTATTTTTTCCTTTCCAAAGGCGACAGCAAATCATTGTATCATCCCTATCATAACTATCACAAAACATAACAAAACCAGATTTTACATATCCATCTTTTGAAACAATTTCTTCACTTTGCAGTTCTTTTACAGAGGGAACTGATTTATCAAATCTGTATTCCTGACAAAGGCTTATAAATTGAGACCAATCATTCTCGTTATATTCGATTTCACTAGTTTCATTATCCACTCCATATTTTCTTTTTGCTAGTGAAATTATATCTTCAGGTGTCGCAGCTGTTGCATTTCCATCTCCCTTAATGTAAACAGTTTCGTTAAAATCTCCTTCTTTATATCTTATTACCGACTCAGCAGGCATTACTTTTACAGCCAATACAAAGTGCTCTGCTTCTGCATCAACGCTTCTCATCATATAACTAATTTTTACATGTGGGAAAATATGTCTATCATTAATTCGTGCAATTAAATTCTTTGTTTTATCAATTTCTTCAAGATCAATTCCAAATGCTTCTCCATCATTAGACACTCCTACAAATATAGTTCCGCCTTTATCATTCGCATATCCAATAATTGTTTTAGCCCATTTTATTGGATTATCAGGATTTAAAACTGCTTTGTACTCATAGTTCAAATCCTCAGTTATCACATCTGGATACAGTTCTGTTATTTTCACAGCACACCCCCATATTATTACTTATTCTCAAAAAGATTATAATTAACATTACTTAACATTGCAACAACATTACCAAACATTATAATCTCATTGCAATCCTACATTTAAGAGATTTTCATTCTATATTACATTGAGTCCATATTCGCATTACTTAACATTACAACAAACATTGCAACAACATTACAAATTTCTCCATAAGCAAATACATCTTCTTTTTCCAAATACAACTATCAGCCGCATCTACAATATACTTATTAAACAATTCAAGATATTCTTACATGTCATTGTTTTGACTTTTGTATAATATATAATAGAGTGGCAGCTCTGCCTTGTCGCCCAGGGCAATCACTTCACGGTAAAGTTCTTTCTTGAATACCCTTGTGAAACCTTCTAAACGAATGAGTTTTCAGCCAAACCGTTAACTGTAATGTCGGACCAATCTACGATGCATGAAGAATCTATTACCACGCTTTCATCATAGGGGGCTTATTGGTCCGCAGCTGTTTTAACTCGGACTGAAATACTATCAATTGCATGGCTTAGATATTCCATTAGTTGTTCGTCGTTTTCATAGTATTTTTGTATAATTACATTTATTACGCTTTTCAGTTTTTCGCGCAGGGTATTCAAATCTTCCTTCTTAATCATTGTTTGCACTCTTTTATACTCTTGAGGCTCAAATGTCATATTTTCAACACCTTTCCCTGCCAAAATGCGAAAAATTAGATTCATAAGGATAACTTCGCTTATATTGTCTATCATAAGTCTGTAATCTCTATTATATCTGGAAAGAACTTCAACTACATATTCATTGGAAAACTTATTCAGAAACCTTTGCTCCAATTGTATGCATAAAACATAATCATGGATTCTGTCGATTCCTGAACGTTTCGGATTGTCCACAAGTATCGGATAGTCTAAAGTAAGTATAGTATTCTGTGGCTCATATTTGCAATCATACCACTTAAAAAACTCAGGTAATCCTTTTGCTACTGTATCGTACAGACACTCATTTTCATAACTGCAAAAATGAGTCATAAGCTCATTATATAAGGCCAAAGTTTCTTTTGTCTTTTTTTCAACACATTTTGAGCCTATGTCATAGGCCATTTTCGCTGGCATATCACCCTGCTTCATTAGAGAAAATAACTCTTCGCCTTCGCCCTCATGAATACTATATATTACAGCCTCCATTAACTGTTGTGCCTTTTCATATGTTATCGAAGTACTTTCTCCTGCGGTATATTCCTCCGCAAGCTTTGCCACAATCGGTACAAGCTCCTCCATTTTATAATTCATTCCAACTACCCCCAGCAAAGATCCTTCAATGCTTCATAATACAAGTCATAGCTCCAACGTTCCTGTATGTCGAATTTTGAGTATTCACCATAACCGTCTGTCCCTCTATGACCATCATATCCCGCTCTGATTGCCTGTGCAAAATTGGCAAGACAGGTTGTTTCTAAATATTCCAAGTCACCAAAGCAAAGCTTGTCATATTGTTCTCTCATAAGATGAAGAAGCTCATCATCTGTAATCTCATCGTTCATCTCATTTTTATATAAGTAAAAAATCTCCTGCAATTGAATAATTGTATTAACATAATTATTCTGATCAATATAATCTGAGTCGCAAAACTCACGAATAATTTTTGGCGCAATCCCCTCCCCAAATTCAACACGCCTTTGCACTTTAAGCTCGTCTTTTCTGTTATCCAGAATCAACTGTGCATCCTGCTGTGATAACGTAATGCCAAACTTTTCTGTATACTGATTTGTTTCAATGACTTTTGATAACTGATTTTGATTTTGTAACAAACTAATCCAGTTATTCTCCATTTTTTACCAGCCCCTTCCCCAAATGATGAGTCATTATAACACTCTCTTTTGCACAGAAACAGACTGGAAATTTTCTCTATTTTGTGGTATAACAATTACATAAGGAGGGAACGAAATTGTTCACCTCCTTAATTATTTTCAAAAAACAAAAAAATTTAATTATTGCATTTTTCAGCGATTTCATATATTTCCTTGATATGATTTATATTTTTGCTTCCAAAAATCACATGATCGACTCCAGACAAAGCGAATTCTACAAGCTCTTCTACCGTATATTTTGCAAAACAATCCCCCATAGCAAAAGGCATACTTCCTACCGTCTCAAGATTAAATTCATGACATGCGTCCGCCAAAGAAATTGTTTTCGAAGCTACTTTTTGATTCTTTACTGTTTGAGCACTTGTACAAAGCTTATTATATTCAAATAGAACATACTTAAAGTGACTTTCTCCTTTTGCAACTTTTCGTGCTCTGCATACCAATTCCTCTATTTCAAAATGCCACTTTTCGTCTGAAGGCTCCTCAACCATAAATTCTAATGCAATTCCATAATGTCTTATAAACCCTTCTTGTACTTTTGTCTCGTACCATGCAAACAGCTTTTCCATCTTGTCGTAGAACTCTTCTATAGGCATACTAAGTTTAGAAATTTCAGGAATATGAATATAATGAACATCTATAGTTTCAAGACCTAAGTTTTTTATAGATTGTTTTAACGCTATCTCATAAAACAATGGATTAAGCGTCTGGTAAAGACCTTCATACTCTGTAAAGTCATCAATCGAAACGCCTTCTGGTTCTAATACTTCCGTCAAATACTTCATTGGGTTCATTTTTTCCTGAATATCTCCAAAAAGAAGTCCAGCCTTTGATGTAACAAAAATGTCTTCTCGCTTTATTTTATTCTCACTAAGCAACTTTCTAATTGCAAAACCTATATCTTTCTCGGAACTCATTCCCCTATAATTAATGGCTCCATCAATAGTGTTTATTCCATTTGTTAATGAATAACTAATGGCTTGTACATACTTTTCAGAATCCTCTTTAGAAAAGTCTCCTAAGTGAGTGCCAAGTGCTATCTTTCCCATACCATTTAATGAATATCCCTTAATCATATTATAACCTCTTTTTTCTTTTTACAGAGATTAGTTTACTTGTGTTTCTGGTCAAATAACAGACTTGTAATA
>CAMFPD010000189.1 GCA_945971355.1 uncultured Lachnobacterium sp. | reverse complement strand
ATGCCATGCTGTTATCCAGTTAAGTTCAATGCTTGCTTGGTTTCTTTGCTGGCTGCCCTACGTAACTGTACAAAAAAATAGAGACATATATTCCCGAGAAACAAAATTACAACAGTTCCGCGGCTCAATGTGTAAAGTAAATACACATTTCTCAGCCAACTATCCGTAATAAGCACGCGGAACAAACTTGTAATTTTTTTCGAGGGAATATATGTCTCTATTTTTTACTTGTGTAATACTAAAGAGGGCAGCCATTGCTGCAATACTAAAGAGAATGTAGCCATTGTTGCAACACAAAGAGAGGAGAATAAATACCCTCCTCTCACAATATGTATATACTTAACTAAGTAAACCTAATTAACCAAGTACTTTACGAATAGACTCAAGAACTCGATCAGCCTGGAAAGGCTTTACGATGAAATCTTTTGCGCCAGACTGGATAGCATCAATAACCATAGACTGTTGACCCATAGCTGAGCACATTACACATGTAGCATTTGGATCTGCTGCTTTGATCTCTTTAAGAGCCTGAATACCGTCTTTGTTTGGCATTGTGATATCTAGTGTAACGAGGTCTGGTTTCAACTCATTGTATTTGGCAACTGCTTCAACTCCGTCTGCGGCCTCTCCTGCAATTTCGAAACCACCCTTTGTAAGAATGTCTTTGAGCATCATTCTCATGAAAGCTGCGTCATCTACAATTAAAATTCTAGCCATTTATTTATTCCTCCTGTTTTGTAATCTGTTTAACTATACTAATAGGGTACAACTGTAAAAGGTCGCTGTCAATAAGTTCTCCAACAGTTAATCTAAAAGTTACTTTTACAATGTCTGTACCATTGCATAATTCCTCTGGAATCTCAAAAGTTTTTTTGCCTTTGCAATTAATTAATGGATAACCGATATCTGTCGGTACGTGAAGCAACTCAGACATAGAAGTCGCTATAGTGCCACACATCTGGTTCATAGCTTCTGAAACTGCTGACAGTGAAAAATCGTCAAGCGTCATGCTTTCAACACCAGTTCCATCACCACCCATCATGAGACTTGCAATAACCAGGGCGTCGTGAACATTGAGAACCAAGAGATTGGTTCCGTCAAGTCCCTTGGTGTATGGAACCTTGACTAACACGTGGTTATCACTTGAAAGTGAAGCCTCCTCTGCAAGCACTTCTACTCGCGGAGTGGTAATGTTTGTAGGCCTGTTCAAAATTAAACTGAGAGATGTGGCTGCATTTCCAATACAGATATTTGCAACTTCCCCTACAATATCGGCCTGTTCAGTTGTTATTTTATTCATACATCTTCCCCCTGACCGTTGGTACCTATTTCCTAAAGCTTATTATACCAAAGAAATTGGAAATAGCAAACAAAATATTGAAAAAAATAGTAGAAAAAATAGTTTTTGTTGGCATATTTTGTGATATTATAAGAAAAAGCATTTTTTCTAAAGGAGAATGAGTAGAATGGGTACGACAGAATATGCTGATGCTTTGAAATTGGGAAAAAAAGAATATAAATATAGGGTTTCGCTGGGACAGTTTCCTTATTTACCTGTATTGGATGAGATTGTATCACAGGCGGATGTACAGACAGAACAAAATATGGGGTTGGTTCATATTCCTCTTGAGTTTGTGGTTGGCACAAGCACCATGGGAAGAACATACGCTTTTGCAGCAAACTTTATGCCTATACTTGAGGACGGAACGGAATTTTCTATTAAGTGGGCTAATTTGGCAGATGCGCAGCTAAATGAGGGAATCAGAGATCCTATAAAAGTGTATGAGTATATGAACAGATATTATGTTGTTGAGGGCAACAAGAGAGTTAGTGTACTCAAATTTTTTAATGCAGTTTCTATTCCTGCATATGTTACAAGAAAAATTCCTAAGTATTCGGAGGATAAGGAAGTAAAGCTGTATTATGAATACATGAAATTCAATGAGGTTACAGGTCTGTTTACTCTTGAATTTACAAGGCTTGGTAATGCGCAAAAGCTACTCAATATGATAGGAAAGACTACCAGGTGGGAGGACGAGGATAGAGAGAAGTTCAATAAAATTCTTTTTAATTTTAGCAGAGCTTTTGAATTTGCAGGCGGAAAGAGACTTCCAATCAAGGCGGGAGATGCCATCACCACATTTATGAGTGTCTTCGGATACGAGAGAATGTTGGAGATGACAGAACAGGAATACAAGACAAACATTATAAGAGTGTGGGCCGAGTTTTCTGTTTCATCAGAAAAGCAAAATGTTGATTTGGTGATGAATCCTACCAATGTACAGGAGAAAAAAAGCTTGCTGAGATACTTTATTCCAACATCTCAGAAGAAATTTACTGTTGCATTTTTGTTCCCTAAGAATCCGGAGGAGTCAGATTTCTTATATGGACATGAATTGGGAAGAAATTACTTGGAGGACACCTTCTCTGATGAGATGAAGACTATCTGTGTAAACAATGTTGATGAGAGTAATCTGGACAGGGTACTCAAGGATGTAATAAAACAAGACGCCAGTGTGATATTCTGTCTTGGACCACAGATGATGAAGGGAAGCCTGAAGGTGGCCATAGAAAATCCAAATGTCAAGATACTAAATTGCTCATTAAATGCTCCTCATCCATATGTTAGAACATATTATGGCCGTTTATATGAAGCTAAGTTTTTGACGGGAATGATAGCAGGAGCTCTGGCTGACAACAATAAGGTTGCATATATTGCAGATTATCCTATCTATGGAATGATAGCAAATATCAATGCATTTGCTCTTGGAGTGGCATGTACAAACCCAAGGGCAAAAGTCTATCTCGCATGGTCGACGGAGAAAGATTTCGACAGAAATAAATTCCTGATGGATAACGACCTGCACTATGTATCTGATCAGGAGATGATTACACCTAACGATGCGTCAAGACAGTTTGGTTTTTACAAATATGATGATGGTAAAGCTACAAATCTTGCCATGCCAATCTGGAACTGGGGCGTATTTTATGAGAAACTTTTGCAGAGTATTCTGGCTGGAGCCTACCAAAACGAGGCATCATCAGAGAACAAGGCACTGAATTACTGGTGGGGAATGTCTGCAGGTGTTATTGATTTGATATGCTCAGCCCATGTGCCATACGGTGTGAGCAGAATGGTTGACAGGTTAAAGGAAGACATTTGCAGTGGTGAATTCAAGCCATTTTCTGGTGTGATAAAGGATCAGAGCGGAAGAATCAGAAACAAGGACCACAAAGAGATGAAGCCAGTGGACATTATGAATATGGATTTTCTGGTTGAAAATATTGTGGGTACAATTCCAAGTGCAGACAGCTTGATTGAAAAGGCACAGGGAATAGTAGAAGTTACAGGTGTAGAGGAAGCAAAATAATATGCGTATTTTACTTTTAGCAGACGAGGAATCTAAGGTTTACTGGGATTTCTTTAATAAAGCAGATTTTGATGGAATTGATTTGATAGTATCCTGCGGGGATTTGAAGGCATCATATTTGTCCTTCTTGGCTACAATGACTGGACTTCCAGTTTTGTATGTCAGAGGAAATCATGATGACTCTTATGCACAACAGGGGCCGGATGGATGTATATGTATAGAGGACAGTGTGTATAATTATAATGGCATTCGTTTTATGGGGCTTGGCGGGTGCAATAGGTATAAGCCGGGGAAAAATCAGTTTTCTGAAAAGGAAATGAAGAAGCGATATAAAAAAATGAAAGGGCAGTTGTTCTGGAACAAGGGCATAGACGTGCTTGTGACCCATGCTCCAGCGGCAGGCATACATGATGATTGTGACGAGTGCCACAAGGGCTTTGAAGTGTTTAATGAGATAATAGAAAAGTATAAGCCTAAATACTTTGTGCATGGTCATGTTCATATGAACTATGGAAGAAAATTTCCTAGAGAGGACATGGTGGGTGAAACCCGTGTGGTAAATGCATATCAGAGGTATGTGATTGAAATTTGAGAGAACACATTTATATAGCAATTGATCTGAAATCCTTCTATGCGTCTGTGGAATGCTGTGAGAGAGACCTGGATCCACTTACTACAAATCTTGTGGTAGCTGATCCCAGCAGAACAGAAAAAACTATATGCCTTGCTGTTTCACCAGCATTGAAGCGATACGGAATTTCAGGAAGAGCGAGACTGTTTGAGGTTGTACAGAGGATAAAAGAAGTAAATAACGAAAGGCTTAGAAAAACACCAGGAGGACATTTTGAGGGAAAGTCATGCAATGTAACAGAATTAGCGGATAATCCATCCCTTGAATTGGATTATCATGTTGCAACTCCCAGGATGGCAATGTATCTGGAAAAAAGTACAGAGGTTTATAATATATATTTGAAATATATTGCCCCGGAGGATATTCATGTATATTCCATTGATGAGGTGTTTATGGATGTGACACATTATCTTGGGATTTATAAGTGTACACCTGAGGAGCTTGCAAGACGAATCATAAATGATGTGCTTCAAAATACTGGCATTACTGCAACAGCAGGTGTTGCTCCTAATCTCTATCTGTGCAAGGTTGCAA
>CAMFPD010000188.1 GCA_945971355.1 uncultured Lachnobacterium sp. | reverse complement strand
CGTACCGAAATAAGTGTGAAGTTTGAGTTAATCAATTGTAACCTGTCAAAAAGCGATATGGCATCACTGCCATACCGCTTTTTAATAATACATGAATTAATTTAATTGTGAGAACTCGTACAACTTTTAAGCCTCTCCATGACGTCTCTTTAATTCTGCAACATTGCTCTCTACACGCTTCTTTGAAAGAGGATAAATGAATGCAAGTGCAAGTGCGCAAAGAATGAAAACTGCACCTGGGAAGAATGTTGAAACACTGTAGATTGCATCCTTAACTGCGTCTGTCTGAACGCTTGCAAGCTCATCATAGCCAATTGCTGTAAGAACCCATCCTGAGAGACCACCTGCAATTGCCTGTCCAAGCTTTCTTGAGAATGAGTACACTCCGTAGATTGTTCCATCATCACGATTTCCAGTACGAACCTCTTTGTCATCAATTACGTCAGTAACAAGTGCGTAACACTGCATCTGGAAGAAATACATACCAATCATAGCTAAGAAGATAATAGCCATAAATACCTTAACATCTGTCACATGCATAATTCCTGCGATACAATACATAGCACCAGCAAATCCACATCCTAAAATACTCATCTCTTTCTTACCAAACTTAAGAGCGAGCTTTGTAGAACAAGCTGCCATGATTAATGCTACTGGAAGACTTAACATTGAGAATATTGACAATGCAGATGCATTGTTAAAGTAATCTGTGAATAAGTATGTGTTAAGTCCCTGTCCCATCAGTGAAGCGAGTAACATCAAGAGTGCTGATGCAATAACTCCCAAAAGAGCACGGCTTGTGAATACCTCTTTTAATGACTGTCCCAATGAAGCTTTGTTTCCGGTCTTTGCTTTTGGCTCTACCTTAACACGCTCTGTTGTAAGGAAGTAGCAAAGTAAGTAACAAAGGATGGCACATACAGAGAAGATACCTGCGATTAATGTGAAGTTGCCTGGAACAACTACTGTATTTCCATCTGCATCCTTAGTGTAAACAATCATAGGTGCAACTACTGAGATTAAGATTCCTGCGAACATACCTCCAAGTGAACGGAACACTGAAAGTGATGAACGATCCTTTGGCTGATTTGAAATTACAGAAGCCATTGAACCATAAGGAATGTTGATTGATGTATAGAATACAGAACCCCAGAGTAAGTATGTCACAAACATGTAAACAATCTTAACTGTCATTGGTGCCCCCTGCAATCCAGCCTGATACATCAGGAAGGATGCAATAGCAACAGGTCCCATCATACGACGAATCCAACATCTGAAACGTCCGTCTTTTGCAGTTTTTGCAGAGTCAACAATACGTCCCATTCCGATATCTGTGAACGCATCAACACATCTTGCTAAAAGGAACATTGTTCCTACGATACCAGCAGAAACGCCCATTACCTTTGTGTAGAAAACTAATACATAAGTACTTGCAAATATGAAAGTAAAATCGTTTCCGAAATCACCAAACATCTATCCCAATTTATCTTTTATACCAAATGGCTTTACATTTTTTTCGCTCATTCTGATTCTCCTTTATCTGTCAATCTGATTAAGTGCTCTGTTAAGCTCAATCATCTGTTCCTTTGTTGGAGCCTTTAATCCGGCAGTTCCCATCATAGAAGTCATTCTCTTAACAGTGAATGCTCCCATCATCTTCATCATGCCTTCATTCTGCATCATGGCACCCATATCCATCATTCCGCCGCCTTCCTGGCCTTCTGGTGTTAATTCCTTTATTAATTTACCAAACGCTGCGAGAGCTTCCGGATGAGTCATAACCACATCAAGTCTGTCCATGATAGAAAGCTTTCCTTCTGGTGTCTCAATATCGAACCAATTGAGTACATCGCCTGTCTCTACCATACGATATGCCTCATTGAACTTCTCTACCTTGACAATCCTGCTCTCATCTGTACAAGCTCCAGCCTTTGCCTCAAGCTTAACCTCTCCCTCAAGTGGTACCTCGAAGTAGAAGAAATGCTCTGGCGAAGACTGTTTTCCAAGGCTCTGTCCGTTTGCAAAAAGCTCTACCTCTGGCTGGTTAGAGTAAACTGTAACCTTTGTTACCTCTTCTACCCTGTCTACATATCTCTTTCCACAAATGTGTACAAATGGATCATCTGAAAGCCATGCTTTGTATGCATAGAAAGCATCCTTCTTGTACTTACGGTCAAATGTTACAAGGCCCTTATGGTTCATTCCATCTTCGCCACCCTCTGCTCTTGCATCAGCTGCGAAGTCGAACATATTCCATACATGTGTAGCCCAGATATAGTCTCTTGTGTAGAGCTGCTTGATAAGCTCCTCATGGTAATATGCCTGATATTCTTCTGAGTAATCCCCCTGCTCTGGATTAGAGTTATGCCAGTTTAATGCCTCACAACCATACTCACTCATACCAACAGGAATACTTGGATGCTCAGCATGGAATTTGTCTAACCATGGACCATTCATTGATGCATCTCCGCCGTACCATCCAAAGTAGTGATTCCATGAAACGCAATCTGGAATATTGATGTACTCTGCATCTGTTGGACACATTGAAACGATTGCCATTGTTGTCTTTCTTGTCTTGTCCATCTCATGACAGAGATCATTGAGAATCTTGTGATTCTCGATAAGGTCTGGATCCTCAGCATCCTTCATTGTAATTTCGTTTGAAAGTCCCCATACAACAATTGAAGGATGATTATAGTTCTGAATAATAAGCTCCTTCATCTGTGAGATTGTGTTCTCACGTCCAGTTGGCATATGCTGGCTGATATATGGAATCTCAGCCCAAAGAACAAATCCCATCTCATCACATAAATCATAGAAATACTGATTATGCTGATAATGTGCAAGACGGATTGTTGTTGCACCAAGCTCATAGATAAGGTCTAAGTCTTCCTTGTGGTGCTCTGGCTTAAGAGCATTTCCAATTTCAGGTCTATCCTGATGACGAGAAACACCACGAAGTGGATATAACTCACCGTTTAAGATAAATCCTTTTTCAGCATCAATTTCGTATGTTCTACATCCGAAACGAACCTCTCTCTTATCTCCTGATGAAAGCTCAGCAACTACAGTGTAGAGATATGGGTCCTTACGTCCATGCCATAAATGAGCATCCTTTATTGTAAATGCAGCTGTTGTCTTACTCTCTGCCTCCACTGTAGTCTCAGCAATAACATTACCCTTGTCCAAAATCTTTACAGTTACTGTTCCCTCTGGATTTGTAATGTAGCAATCTACAGTCACATCAAAATCTGAACCATTTTTCACCGGTGTAACCGCTACAGCTGGTCCACCTAAATAATCCAAGTCAAAACGTGACTCTGGCACATTGATAAGATTTACATCTCTGTAAAGACCTCCATAGAATGTAAAATCAGCCATCTGTGGATATACTCTGTCATTTGGAGCGTTGTCCACTGCTACACAGATTTCATTTTCGTCCTGAAGATATTCTGTAATATTAACTCTGAATGTTGAATATCCGCCATCATGATGACAAACATCTTTTCCGTTAATCTGTACATCAGCAGATGAATTAGCACCCTCAAATTCAAGATATGTGACAGGTCCTGTACATTCTGCCTTTGAAAGTTTTCTCTTGTAGTAACATGTTCCGCGGTAGTAATCATTTCCACCATCCTGACCATCTTTACCGTTCCAGGTATGTGGAAGATCAACCTTCTCTCCTGCAGCTGCAAGATCTTTAAAAAACTCCCATCCCAAGTTTAAATTCTTCTTCATGTGTTCTCCTTCCGTTTTAATAAGATTGTTAACGTTTTGTCTATATCTATACATTACCATCATTTTTATCATGTACTTGTATTTTTTTAATCAAATTTGGATTTTTTATAATAAAATGTTATAATAAACACATAAAAATCACTTTCATGACTTAGATTTCATTTCAGGTCTTGAAGCAGATTAATTATTAATTTTATTAGATGAGCTCAAAAGCAAAGAATATTGAGGAAGAAGAAATGAACAAAGACAATATCACAGATAATTCACATGTGAGTAACAAAAAGCAAAAATATATAACCGGCTATATCCTTTTAAAAGACATACTTTACACTGTCTTCCATGTGGACTGTGAACTTTATACCTATCCTTATGACGACCTTTCTAATATGGATAGAGGAATCCGAAAAATGATGTGGGAAGGCTTTGATTACAATGAAAACCCAGATGCTGAACTTATTACAGAAAAAGATAAAATCTTTATTATCGCCAGCAATCTAGGCTTTTACAATGTAATTATATATCTCCCTACTGGTGAACATCCTGATTTGATTTCTGTAGGGCCATTTAGAAATGAGGATGCAACCCCTGCATACTTTGAACAGATTATACAAACAGGCAACATTCCTCACTCTAAGCTTCTTGAAGCAGAAAACATATTCCGCGAACTTCCAAAAGGAGAGCCTGATATTATCGTTTCAATCTGTAAAAGGATTCTGTCTGAGTATTTTCCAGGCTTCGAGAATACAGAGGAAAAACGACTTGAGTTTAAATCCAGCAATCGCACTCTACAGCCTGATTTTTCCCTTATAGACGATAATTTTATGGAAAT
>CAMFPD010000187.1 GCA_945971355.1 uncultured Lachnobacterium sp. | reverse complement strand
AAGAAGGAAGAGAAGAAGGAAGAGAAGAAGGAAGAGAAGAAGGCAGAAAAGAAGGACGGAAAAAAGAACAGGTTTCACTGATTGTCAAGAAAATCAAGAAAAATAAAACAGTGGCAGAGATAGCGGATGACCTGGAAGAAAAAGAGGAAGTTATTGCTCCGATTTACGAAGCTGCTTTATCAATGAAGCCGGATTATGACGTCGAGAAGATATATGAAATTCTTGAGAAAAATAAAAAAGTGAAAATAATGTGAGAAAATATGTATGATAGAAAATAGAATAGAAGGATTATGGGATTGTGTTTATTGCGGAAAAGTTGGCATTAAGGCAAGGTATGACACTTGTCCTTCATGTGGTAAGCCAAGAGGAATTGAGAATGTATTTTATTTGCCTGATGATATTAAGGCAGCTATCCTTACTAAGGAAGAAGAAAAGAAAACATCAAATGGACCAGACTGGTTGTGTGAATACTGTGGTTCATATAACAGATCAGATGTGCCTTTATGTGAGAAATGTGGTTCAGATAAATCTGAATCAAAGAAAAATTATGGTACTATACATAAATTAACAGGTAGGTTATTTAAAAGAAACATTAAGTAGAAGGGGATTATAGTGTTGAAGAAATTGTAAAAATAAAATAATAATGTACATAGTAATAATGAATGGAGAATAGTTATGGCAATGCAGGTTATAGCAGATTTATATGGCTGTGATGATATCATTAATGACATCACAGCTATTAAAAATGCTGCACATACAGCAATTGAATATGTTGGAGCAAGTATAGTTGAAGAATGTACACATGAATTTGAGCCTATAGGAATTACTTATTTTGCAGTTATTTCTACATCTCATTTTTCAATACATACATGGCCGGAGTATGGATATGTTGCGGTTGATATATTTTCATGTAATGATTCAGTTGCGGATGGGATATCAAACAAGTTGAAGGAGTTATTTGGTGCGAGCAAAATAATATATAGAATAATAGAAAGAGCTATATGTTGTGAAGAGGAAATGAAAATGGAGGGAAAAAATGTCTTATAAAGTAGGAACAATCTTAAATATTAAAGGTATTCAGGGAACAATAATTGGTTATATTACATACGCAAATCAAAAGGATGGCGATAAAGAATGGACAGAATACAGGCTATCGACATCAAAAGGAGAATGCTGGTTATCCTGCGATGACGTGTATAAGGAGTATTCAGTATCATGGCCGGCAAATACAGTAAATGGCAGGATAGGACCTGAATGGCACAAGGTTGATGAGGGAATGCAGGTTGTAAAAGCCAGTGCGGGAGATGTTGATGTAGATTATGGTGAACGCGCTACATTTGTGGAGTATGAGGATGCTTCTGAGGATAACATTCTTTCTGTTGAAATGTGGAGTGATGGTACAGAGTATTCCAAAGGATATTATGTCGAGAAAACTGATATTTATGTGATGGGATATAAGAAGCCAAAGAAATTTAGTAATTGCATGAGTGCAATAATAATGATTATAGTCTGTTTTGCAGTTGTTTTATTATTTAATGTAATAGCCCAAATGGATAATTCATCAAACAAGAGTATCAGTAAATATGTGAAAAATTCTTCTTTGTATACATATGAGACATCAATTACAGGACAAGAGAAGCAAAAGGCAGATGTTTATGAATTTTATTATACTCCGAAAACGACGGACTACGTAGCCCAGGATATCATAAATGGAATTGAGGGATATACACAGTCTGTAACTCAGAAGGATGATCAGGATGACGCTGAGATTGCTATAGTTACCGATAAGGAATATTGTCTGGTATATCATGCTGAGGACGATGCTGATCATGTATATGTACAGGTATCCTCAAGAAAATATAATTATACATCAAATAATGCACCATATAGATGTTCAGATTCAGATTTGAGATGGTATAGAAGTCATTACTACTCATCAAGCTATAAGAGCGATTCTGTGACTTACAAGAATACACCATCGGCTTATAAAATGTATGATGGAGATACAATACATAATATTGGTAATGGATACTTTGATTCGTATTCTAGTTCAATAAGACAGCAGAGTATCAACAGAAGAAATTCATCCAGTGGTGGAATCAGCAGTGGAAAATAAAAGATAGTAGATAAATATTCAGAATAGTCATAATAGAAGTTGTTTAAAGGTAAAGGAGAAAATGTATGTTAACAGTTATTTTGGAATCAGCAGTTTATTTGTGTGTAGGGCTTATTATAATGATGATTGGACATTGGATAATTGATCTTATTATTCCAGTTGACTTTCCACAGGAGATAAATGACGGAAATAAGGCAGTGGGATGGGTATCGGCAGGTATATATGCGGGTCTTGGATTCGTAATCCGTTCAGCAATCATCTCAAATACAATTTCTGAGGATGTATCATTACTGACAGGTTCAATTGATACTTTAGTATATGCGACAGTAGGGATAGTTGCATTTATTATTGGATATTTTGTAGTAGATATAATAAATAAAAAATTCAATTTTAATAAGGCTTTAAAAGAAAAAAATGAAGCTGCTGGAATCATGGTATTTGGTATTTTTGTAGGAATTGCTTTTATTGTAAGCGGTGTAATTCAGTAAAGGCGAAATGTAATGGATAAAATTGAAAACGACTCAAAACAAATTAGTTATTCAAAAGTAAATGTTAAGCAAAGTGATGACAGAATGAGCAAAAAATATAGGCTTTTGATGCTGACTACGCTAATTATTTCTGGATGCTCGATGTGCTATGAGTTAATAATTAGTGCAGTAAGTTCATATCTTCTGGGAAATAGTACTTTGCAGTATTCGATTACAATTGGATTGTATATGGCGGCACTTGGGCTTGGCTCATATGTATCTAAATATTTCAAGAAAAGATTATTCAATGTTTTTGTAGTGATAGAACTTTGCATTGGAATAGTGGGCGGAATGAGCGCAATTCTATTATTTCTGGCAAATATATATATAGAAAACTATGATATTGTAATGTACATAGAGATTATTCTGATAGGTGTACTCGCAGGAGCCGAGATTCCTATTATGACAAGGATAATAGAGGAAGATGAAAAGAATCTTTCGGTAACATTGTCATCAATTTTTAGTTTTGATTATATAGGCGGGTTGCTCGGATCAATAGCTTTTCCGCTCTTGCTATTGCCTAAGCTGGGATATTTTGCAACTTCGTTTTTATGTGGATTGTTAAATATAATTGCATCAATGCTGATTATGTGGAAATTTGGAGATAGGGTTATAAACATAAAAAGATTCCGCACGATTGCAGTAACAATAGCAATATTTATGGTAACTGGCATGATTTTTGCTGATAATATATCTAGCGGAATTGAGGGTGGATTGTACAGGGACCGCATAATATATATGGAGCAGACAAAGTACCAGAAAATAGTAATGACGAAGCACAGAGATGATGTGAGGCTTTATATCGATGGTAATTGCCAGTTTTCAACGGATGATGAATACAGATATCATGAGGCGCTTGTACATATTCCGATGAATGAAGTGGATAACTGTTCAAAAGTGCTCATTCTTGGTGGTGGAGATGGTTTAGCAGTTAGAGAAGTCCTGAAATATGATGAGGTGAAGAAAATTGACCTGGTAGATTTGGATGAAGAAATGATAAGGATTTGCTCTACCAATGATAATATAACAAAGATAAATGAAAACAGTCTGAAATCAGATAAATTGAGTATTCATAATGAGGATGCATATGAATTTTTAAAAGAATCGGACGAAAAGTATGATTTGATAATAGTAGATTTGCCTGATCCAAATAGTGAATCCCTTAATAAATTATATTCCAATATGTTTTACAGATTATGTGGAAAAGCTTTGAGCGATAAAGGGGTTTTTGTCGTCCAGTCAACGAGTCCATACTTTGCAACAAATGCATTCTGGTGCATAAATAAGACAATAGAAAGTGAAGGCTTCAATGTGAAGCCATATCATCTGCAGGTTCCGGCGTTTGGAGATTGGGGATTTAATATGGCAAGCAGGAAAGAACTGACAGAAGATATTAAATTTAAGGTTGAAACAAGATATCTTACAGAGGATAATGTTGTGGCACTTTTCAAGTTTGGAAAAGATGAGATTGCCAGTGATGTACAGATAAACAGACTGACGAAGCCGATGTTAATGGATTATTACAACAAGGCAGTCGAAGTCTGGGATTAAAATAAAAAATTGGCATAGCAACTGTAGCTGCTGACAGTATGGCGGGGGTTCATCCCCTGAGCCCGGACTGGTGTACACTCTCTCGCGTGAGCTACGCTATTCGCTCTCGAAAGAGAGCGTGCACCATTCGGTCTCAAGTGATGAAGCCCCTTACGTTGTGGTAGAATGCAGGCTGAGAGGCGCTCGGGGCAATCAATCCAAAATCGGAATTTCTGGAGAAAAAGAAGATACTGGAAGAAGACTATGGACTTAAAATGAGCGTGGAGCTTGAAGGGAGGATGAACGAGATGTGTAATGTGAGTGATTATTGGGAAGAGATTGCACTTCAGACAGGCAGAAAGGAAGGCAGAGAAGAAGGCAGAAAAGAAGGACGGAAAAAAGAACAGGTTTCACTGA